>CACZRA010000147.1 GCA_902783395.1 uncultured Lachnospiraceae bacterium | reverse complement strand
GCTTCCGAGTGGGAAGAGAAGGCTAAGGATCTTGCAGGAAGGTTTATCAAGAACTTCAAGAAGTATGAGGGCAACGAGGCAGGAAAGGCACTTGTAGCTGCTGGTCCTCAGCTGTAAATCAGACGTATATAGATCAGTAAAGCATGATAGATGCGGCCATGGAAACGTGGCCGCATTTGATTTATAATTGTTTATTGGCTCGCTGGGAGAAGATATTAATATTGATTTTATCGTTAGAAAGCAATGAAAAGGAAAACCGCGTATTTTAGCTTAATATTGATAATTGCCGTATGCTTTTGCGCATGCGTGAATATAGATTATGAGGCGGTAGAGCAGGGGACCGCCAATACTGATACAAATTATGTAAACGAAAATGAGCTTGATCAGAATAAGAATTATGTAAATCAAAATCAAAATACAAGCTCTGATTCTTCTGAGAAAGACAACAGTAATGAGAATTATGTAAATCAATCTGAAACTGACAGTAATGAGAATTATGTAAATCAAAAAACGGAAGGATCTTCTGACGACGAGGACTGGTACTACAGCGAGACAGGTGCGGCGATAGTACCGTATGGTTCGCTTTACCCCGAGGGCTTTGATGCGGAGCTTCTTCCGGAGTATGAGGGAAAGAAGTATGTTCTGATCAATGACGGGAAGCCGTTTTTTAAGGAAGAGGATTATAAGGATGAGGCTTTTGAGCTTTATTCTTCGCTGGATTCACAGGGAAGATGCGGGACGGCATATGCGAATATCTGTCCGGAGATAATGCCGACGGAGAAGAGAGGGGATATCAGCGAGATACACCCTACGGGCTGGAAGCAGCAGAGGTATGACGGTATCGTGGACGCTGACCCGCCGTATCTATACAACCGGAGCCATCTGATCGCATATAAGCTTGCGGGGGAAAATGCGAATATATATAATCTGATCACCGGTACCAGATACTTCAATGCCGTTGGCATGACGTATGTTGAGGACCGGGTCTATGATTACGTGAAGGATACCGGAAACCATGTCCTGTATCGGGTAACACCGGTTTTCAAAGATGATGAGCTTGTCGCCAGAGGCGTGCTGATGGAGGCGGGGAGCGTGGAGGACGATAAGATATGCTTCTGCGAGTTCGTCTACAATGTCCAGCCCGGTATATATATAGATTATGCTACGGGAGAGAATCATAAGGAATGAAGCAAGAGCTAAAGCGCTTTATGGAGGAGACAGGGATATGAAATTTGTGATACAGGTTGTTTCTAAGGCAGACGTCAGGATTGACGGGAATATAAAAGGCAGCATCGGAAGAGGCCTCATGGTGCTCGTCGGCATAGGCCGTGATGATAATGAAAGGATTGCCGATAAGATGGTGAATAAACTTATCGGTCTGAGGATATTTCCGGACGATCAGGGAAAGACAAACCTTTCATTGGAGGATATAGGGGGAGAGCTTTTGATGATCTCTCAGTTTACCTTATATGCTGACTGCAGAAAGGGGAACAGACCGTCTTTCATCCATGCCGGAGAGCCGGATGAAGCAAAGAGGCTTTATGAATATGCAGTGGCTGAATGCAGGAAGAGGGTCAAGAAGGTCGATACAGGCGAGTTTGGAGCAGAAATGCAGGTGAGTCTTGTTAACGAAGGACCTTTTACAGTAATCCTGGATTCCAAAGAGATCGCAGGTTGAAGAAGATATATGCAAAGCCTGTTTTATTGCTTTACACCGGTTGTTTTGGTATGATTAGTTGATTTTTTTAGACGGAGGTTATTATCTTGGGTTCGGATATTTCAGCTGAAATAAATAAGAGGCGTACATTCGCCATAATATCGCATCCTGACGCCGGAAAGACTACGCTTACGGAGAAGTTCCTGCTCTACGGCGGACAGCTCAATACCGCGGGTTCCGTAAAGGGAAAGGCTACGGCGAAGCATGCGGTTTCCGACTGGATGGATATAGAAAAGGAGAGGGGAATTTCCGTCACTTCTTCCGTGCTTCAGTTTGAATACGGCGATAAGTGCATCAATATCCTGGACACTCCGGGGCATCAGGACTTCTCCGAGGATACCTACCGTACACTCATGGCGGCCGATAACGCTGTCATGGTGATAGATGCCGCGAAGGGTGTGGAGCCGCAGACGAGGAAGCTTTTCAAGGTTGTGGCAAGACGGGGGATCCCCATCTTCACTTTCTTCAATAAGATGGACAGGGACGCCCTGGATTCCTTTGAGCTCGTGGACCAGGTGGAGCATGAGCTTGGCATTGAGACCACTTCGGTGACCTGGCCCATAGGCTCCGGCAAGGACTTCAAGGGTGTATATGACAGGAATAAGCGCAGCGTGGTGCTGTTCTCCGATACCCAGAAGGGTACCAAGGAGGGCAGGGAAGAAATTATTCCGATAGATGATAAGGACCGGCTCATAGAGGCAATCGGCGGGGATAAATATGAGCAGCTCATATCAGAGATGGAGCTGCTGGACGGAGCCTCGGCGGAATACGATCAGGACGCGGTCTCCCATGGAAAGCTGTCACCTGTTTTCTTTGGCTCGGCGCTCACGAATTTCGGTGTGGAGAGCTTCCTTCAGTATTTCCTGGAGATGACGACGTCACCGCTTCCTAGAATGTCGGATCAGGGGATGATAGATCCGGTGGACAGGCCGTTTTCCGCGTTTGTATTCAAGATACAGGCAAATATGAACAAGGCTCACAGGGACAGGGTGGCCTTCATGAGGATCTGCTCAGGAAAGTTCACCGCGGGCATGGATGTATGGCATATGCAGGGGGATAAGGAGGTCAGGCTTTCCCAGCCTCAGCAGATGATGGCTGATGACAGGCATATGGTAAGCGAGGCTTATGCCGGGGATATCATCGGTATCTTCGATCCCGGGATTTATTCGATAGGCGACACCTTATGCATGCCTCAGGACAGATTCCGGTTCGGCGGCATCCCGACCTTTGCACCGGAGCATTTCGCGAGAGTCAGGCAGGTAGACACTATGAAGCGCAAGCAGTTCGTGAAGGGCATCATGCAGATAGCGCAGGAGGGCGCGATACAGATCTTCGAGGAGCCGCAGGGCGGCATGGAGGAGGTCATAGTCGGAGTCGTGGGAGTGCTGCAGTTTGATGTGCTGAAATACAGGCTGAATAATGAATACAATGTCGAGATCCGTATGGAACAGCTTCCTTACGAGTACATCAGGTGGATAAAGAATGAGGACGTGGATCCTGATAAGATAACCGGCACCTCTGACATGAAGAAGGTCAGGGACTTAAAAGGCAATCCGCTGCTGCTCTTTGTGAATTCGTGGAGCATCGGGATGACGCTGGACCGCAACGAGGGTCTTATCCTTGAGGAATTTAATGAAAATGATTAACTGTAAAAATAAAAGCTCTTGTGATATACTTTTATAGCTGAAGTTTGTATTTCGGAGGGGAGAAATGGGTGAAAAAAAGGAAACGTCTGCGGACAAAAAGAATAAGATACACACACTGGATTCCACTATGACAGGGGAAGTCAAGATCGCTGATGATGTCGTTGCCGCGATCGCTGCCATAGCCGCAGGCGAGATAGAGGGTGTGTCCGCAATGACCGGTAATTTCGGAAACATGCTTATGAATTCCGTCGGTATCCGTAACGGAGCAGGAGCGGGAGTCAGGGTTGATGTTGCGGGCAATATGGTGAGAGTTGATATTTCACTTGTCATCAAGTACGGGCACAACATAATGGAGACCGGAAAGAAGGTCCAGGACAAGGTGAAGAACTCCATTGAAACGATGACGGGACTCAACGTGACGGATGTAAATATCAGGGTCACGGGAGTAAACAGTGAAGTAAGGAACGATAAATGATAGGCCGAAGTGCCATCCGGGAGCATGTTTTTGTTCTCCTGTTCGAATCCCTTTTCAACAGCAGGGAGGAGATGGAAAGCCAGACCGGAAGCTATTTCGATGGCCTGGAAAAGCCCGTTGACGACGAGAGTGCGGAGTATATCGGGGAGAGATACCATCTGATCGAGGAGAAGCTTCCTGAGATAGATGCGCTTATCGGAGAGAAGAGCACGGGCTGGAAGATAGGCAGGATAGGAAAGGTGGAGCTTTCCATCCTTCGGCTTGCGGTTTATGAGATCCTTTATGACGACGAGGTGCCCGTAAGTGTGGCTATAAATGAGGCTGTGGAGCTTTCAAAGAAATACGGGCAGGATCAGGCCGGTTCCTTTGTGAACGGAGTACTGGCAAAGTTCACATAGGCCGTTATGAATAATGTCTACTCGGTAACTCAGATCACATCATATCTGAAGAAGCTCATAAGCACTGACATCATGCTGAGATCGCTGACAGTCAGCGGTGAGCTTTCAAATGTGAAATACCATGTTTCGGGGCATATATACTTTACGGTGAAGGATGCGGGAGCATCTCTTTCCGGTGTGATGTTCGCATCTGATGCGGGTTCTCTTGATTTCAGACTTTCCGACGGCATCAAGGTTGAGATAACCGGCGGCATAGGGATCTATGAAAAAGCAGGAAGCTATCAGATATACGCAAAAAGGATAAAGAGGGAAGGCAGGGGAGAACTTTACGAAAAGTACCTCAGGCTTAAGGAAGAGCTTGCCGAAAGAGGGATGTTTTCTGACGAATATAAGAAGCCGATCCCCGGATACATAAAAAGACTGGGAGTGGTGACGGCCTCCACCGGAGCTGCGGTAAGGGATATCATAAATATCACGAGACGAAGGAATCCTTATGTTGAGATAATCCTCTATCCCGCCAAGGTGCAGGGGGAGGGTGCGGCAGAGTCTGTGGCCCGTGGCATCAGGGTTCTTGATGAGGCCGGTGTGGATGTCATAATAGCGGGAAGAGGCGGAGGCTCGATAGAGGATCTCTGGGCATTTAACGAGGTTATAGTAGCAGAGGCGATCTTTAATTCGTATACCCCCGTTATCTCCGCTGTAGGACATGAAACGGATACCACTATAGCTGATTTTGCAGCCGATCTAAGGGCTCCGACTCCGTCGGCTGCTGCGGAGCTTGCTGTATATGATCACAGGGAATTCCTGAGAGATATAGAAGGATACCGCACAGGCATGAAAAATGCCGCGGTCCGCCGCCTGACAAATGACAGGCTGAGATTGAAGCGGGCTGAGGCTGAGTTAAAAAAAATGCGGCCGGATGCTGTCATAGCAGAGAAAAAACTCCGCCTTGCAGAGCTTGAAAACGGACTTACAGGGCTTATGAGAGAACAGCTTAAGGATACAAGGGCCAGAGGGACCGAGCTTGGCAGGAGAATGGATTCCGCCGTCAAGGATAAATATATGGCCGGAAGGAACAGGATAGCTGTCCTTGCGGAAAGACTTAAGGGTGTATCCCCGCTTGAAAAGCTGACAATGGGGTATTCCTTTGTTGCAGACGGGAACGGAAAGAACATTCGGAATGTTGCCAGGCTTTCAGAAGGTGACATCATCAATATATATATGCGCAACGGAAGAGTGAAGGCTGATGTCAGGGAGGTCGAAAAAACCGGGGATTTTCCCGTTGGAAATAAGATCAAAGAAAACAGGAAGGAGAGGGAGTTATGAAGAAGCTGGCAGCTGCGATACTGATCGCAACAGGAACACTTGCCCTGGCGGGCTGTGAATCGGAGGTAAATGTTGATTCGAGGACCGGGTATGTCGAGATCGATGGTATGGGTGCTGATGAATGGGTCGAGCGCCTTGGTCTTGATGATACCTTTGAGGTTCATGTGGATAGAAGGACCGGTGAGGTTGAGATAGACGGTGTTCCCGTTAATGATCTGCTCATAGGGGGGAGAACCGGATCGTTTGAAGCTGAGGAAGTGGCTGAGGAAGAAGAGACCGGCGAAGGATCTGAAGCAGAAGAGGCTGAGGAAGAGTCTGAAGCAGAAGAGACTGACGAAAAAGACGGCGATAAAAAAGAAGCCGAAGAAAAAGACGGCGATAAAAAAGAAGCCGAAGAAAAATACGGTGACAAAAAAGACACCGGTGAAAAAGACGGCGATAAAAAAGAAGCCGAAGAAAAATACGGTGACAAAAAAGACACCGGTGAAAAAGACG
>CACZRA010000146.1 GCA_902783395.1 uncultured Lachnospiraceae bacterium | reverse complement strand
GTACAGCACCTGCATGGTATATTCGCACTGCCGCCTGAAGCGTATACAGATATGGCGTCGATGCCGACACCGCGCCGTTTCCCATGCTCCCGAGAAGGTTGCCGACGATCATGGCATCCACCACATTGCCAAGCTGCAGCGCGATCGTGGTCAGCACTCCTGTGATCATGTATTTATATATCTTTTTGCGAATAAGGATGTCGTTGCGTACCATCCTAATGATTATATCGCCGTAGGATTGTATTGAAAAGGGAAAAGGGAAGACAATGTTAAACCTTTACTGCCCGGTTTCCTGTATTGTATCATTATAATAAGGGGGTCAGGAGCCCGGCTTAGGTTTTGTGCAGAAATAAAGGAGGTGCGTATGGCAGCGACATGGTTAAGGAATGCAGTGTTTTATGAGATCTATCCGCAGTCGTTTTATGATACAAATGACGATGGCATCGGAGACATCAACGGTATAACGGAAAAGCTTGATTATATTAAGGGTCTTGGCTGCAATGCCCTCTGGATCAATCCCTGCTTTGATTCCCCGTTCAAGGATGCGGGATATGACGTAAGGGATTATAAAAAGGTAGCGCCCCGCTACGGTACAAACGATGATCTGGTAAGGCTCTTTGAAACGGCGCATAAGAAAGACATGCACGTTCTGCTTGACCTTGTTCCCGGGCATACCTCCGAGGAACATCCCTGGTTTCGTGAAAGCCAGAAGGCAGAGCGGAATGAATACAGCGACAGGTATATCTGGACGGATTTCTGCTTCCGGGCCGCAGGGGATCTTCCTTATGTCGGCGGGGAGAGTGAGAGAGGCGCGACCTACGTGCTGAATTTCTTTAAATGCCAGCCCGCTCTGAATTACGGCTTTCTCAATGTTACGGAGCCCTGGCAGCTTCCGATGAACCACCCTTCCGCCATCGCCACAAGGGAGGCGGTAAAGGACGTGATGAGATTCTGGCTTGAAAAAGGCTGCGACGGTTTCCGTGTGGACATGGCATCATCTCTTGTAAAGCATGATGATGAAAAGAAGTCGGGAACCAGCGCCATATGGCGCGATGTACGGAGAATGCTGGACTGTGAATTTCCGGAGGCCGCCATGATAGCGGAATGGGGAGATCCGCCTCTTGCCCTGAGAGCGGGCTATGACATGGACTTTGCCTTAAACCACGTCGGCAACGGCTACTCCACCCTGGTACGTGATTACGAAAACCACAAAGACGAGGACCACAGCTATTTCAAAAAAGACGCGGGCGGCAATATCAACCGCTTCCTCGACCAGTATATGGCCTGGTACGAAGACACTAAGGATAAGGGCTATATCTCACTGATTACCTGCAACCATGATACGATCCGGCCCCGGTACAATCTTGACGAGTCTGAGCTCAGGCTGTTCTATGCATTTTTATTCACCATGCCCGGAGTACCTTTCCTGTATTACGGTGACGAGATAGGCATGCGCTATCAGGAGCTTCCGACAAAAGAAGGCGGATACTACAGGACAGGCTCAAGGACACCCATGCAATGGAATAAAGGAAAGAATCTCGGTTTTTCATCAGCGGATCCCGAAAGCCTTTATCTCCCGACGGATCCATCCGATGACGCGCCTGACGTTGCGTCACAGGAAAAAGATGAGGGCTCATTGCTGAATACAGTAAAGAAGCTTCTGGCACTGCGCCGGGAAGAGCAGGATCTTCAGTCAGATGCGGAGCTTAAGATAATCTGCAGTGAGCCGGGATATCCCCTTGTTTACAGGAGAGGAAACCTTACAGTCGCATTGAATCCGCTCGGAAAAACCGTTTCATTAAAAAAAGAGCTTTCTGCGAAAGATAAGCTCTTTGAAACAGGCAGCACCTCATATGAAAACGGCAGCCTTACACTCGGACCCCAGTCCTTTGCCGTATTCAGATAAAAGCAATGATATGACAGATACAAGGGCCATACCTTCTGCGGCGGAGACGCCCGTAGAGGTATGGTCTTTTATTTTCTGTATTTTTCTATCCACTCCACGGCAAAATCTACTAATTCACGCTGTTTCATAAGCTTTATTTCAGTCCCGCCAAGCTTCACTCTGTTCACAGAATGTTCGGTCTCAAAGGCAGTCCCGATGTCTATAAAGTCTTCACCGTCTACATACAGTGTCTCATATGCTTTCCAGACGCGCTCTCCGTTTTCCATAACCGCGCTGTGCTCAATGCAGGTATGCTTGCCGGGATATTCTGCACGGACATCTGCCAGGTGGATGGAAGTATTCTTGTCATGATCCACCCCGATCAGCAGGACCTTTCCGTCGAGCTCATACAGTTTTCCGATAGGAGAGTTATCACCGAATATATCAGACAGATCATGGTTTTCTGTCAGGTATGATGCATTTTTGCCCCAGGCAGCTACAGATCTGGCAGGATGACCGCTTCTTACCGCGCCGGGCCATGAACGGAACATTTCCGCAACTGCACCCATCGTATTCGTCGGAGTAATGGCCTTGTCATATGCAGGCCAGTTATCGCGTATTTTATCCCAGTCAGCCTCATCCGCATCCCAATGGACTCCCGTTTCGGGGTCGAGATTTTTCCATGACTGTGTGGGCATGAGGATCGTTCCTTCCTCTCCAACCGCTTCGATCAAGGCCTCGATAACAGCCTGGGCTCCGCCGCATACATAGCCGATCTTTTTAAGTGAGGTGTGCACTATTACCGGATCCCCGCTCCCAAGCCCGGCATTTCTTAATGCATCTGTTATATCCTGTCTGATCACGGTTTTCATATCTGTCCCTCCATAATCTGTGAGGTTCCTCGGCACATTGATCGCCGTATTCCGAAGATGTGTTTCACCTGCCGATCTCCTTCTCCACGTGTCTGAAAACCATACAGGCTATGACAGCATTGATGAAATCCGCCTCTCAAAAAGTTCGGTTTTCCGCGTATCATCCTTTTTTTTCGTTCATAAACAATCCCTTAATATCCCGAAGCACTCCCTGACCATGTTATTCGGCAGATAGAGATGCTCGGTGTACGCCGCGATGCCGCATATGCCGGCATCTGTATTTTTTTCTGCTATATGTATGCCTCTGAAAAGATGAAAATTGCTGGTCACTATACCTGTCCTTATGCCCGACATATCAGGTTCCGCAGCTTTTATCATGCCGTAGGAATATTCTATATTTTCAACGGTATCCATGGCTTCGTTCTCGGCTATGATCCGGTCCTCATCTATGCCTTTACTGATAAGATAATCCCTTCCGCCTTCTCCCTCCGGCATGGATTCATTATTTCCCTGTCCTCCGGATATGATGCAGACTGTATCTTCATTTTCCGTCAGATACTCATAAGCCGCATCAAGACGCTCACGGAATACCACGCTCGGTCCGCTCTGCCGCATCTGAGCACCAAGCACGATGATATAATCCAGATCTTCTTCTCCTTTGTCAAAGAAATGGCTGAGAATGCAGGCCTGGCATACGATAAAAACGGCGCAGGCAATAAGGATAATCACACCTGCGGCCGTTTTCACCGGTTTAGGGATCTTCTTATATCGTTCTTTATCTGACAGAAACAAAAGGACGGCAAAGAACCCCGCTAAAGCAAGCCATATCACAAAGGAAAAGGTTCCGCTTCCGACACGATATACGATGAAGGAATAACCCAGGCTGAGAGCCGATAAAATCCCCCACAGATATTTCATCCTTTGTCATCAAAAAAGGCAAGGACTCTGTCTTTGTAATCCGGGGCAGTATCAAAAGCCGCATGTCCGTATCCGGTGTACAGATAAAGCCTGAAATCCTTTCTGTAGTCAAGATTCTCAGCTATCTCCATGGTCGCATCGGAATCAAGGACAGGATCCTCAAATACACCTACGGTAAGCACCGGGCAGTTTATCTTTTTAAGCTCATCCGTGACGTTAAAATCCTTAATGCTGCTCGCGAGGATAACAAACCTCTCCAGCTCTTCATCGGTCACGGTCTTGGCTGTCTCAGTAAAATAATCCTCATACTGCTTATATACCTCAGGAGGATAGATCTCCCTTCCGAAGCTCCGGTACAGCTCCTGCCTGTCCTTAGCGCGGGCAAGCCTGATCCATTCTTCTATGACTCTCAGCTGTCCGGCCTTAATGTGGGAGGATGTCGATCCCAGCGCCAGCTTCTTTACGAGCTCCGGATGATCGATCGCTATCACCATTGCAATCATCCCTCCCTGTGAAGCACCGAAAAGATAGACGTCCTTAAGTCCCAAAGCCTTCATGGCAGCAGCTGTATCCCTTGCCATATCCCTGATCGAGTATTCCGGAGGAAGCTCTTTTCTTCGGTCAAAGACATATACTCTGTACTCGTCCGCGAAAAGCTTGTATGCCTCCTCAACCGATTCCGAAACTCCCATGACACTCTGGATGCTGAGTCCGGGAAGGATAACAAATACCTTTTCCCCACGTCCGGAGCTGAAGTAATCCATGCTGAAACCGTCAAGCTCAACTGTTAATATCTCCGCCATTCCAAATCTCCTTTCTGTTGGATCCCTGTGCAAATTTCCATGCGTCTCATAATTACCCCGAAGTCCCTTTTCCCGGAAATCAGAGCACAGCTGTCACTTCAACCTCGCAGACCGCACCCTTGGGGAGCTCTCTGACGGCCACGCATGACCTGGCAGGCTTTTCGGTAAAATATCTGGCATATACTTCGTTGAAAGCGGCAAAATCATTGATGTCGGTAAGAAAGCACATCGTCCTGACCGCATTTTCCGGTTTTGTACCGGCGGCCTCAAGCACTGACACAAGATTCTTCATCACCTGCTCCGCCTGCTCTTCTATGGTCCCTCCGACAAGCTCGCCGGTATTCGGGTCAAGGGCGATCTGGCCTGATGTATATACCATCCCGCCTGCCACGACAGCCTGTGAATAAGGGCCTACAGCTGCAGGGGCCTTTTCCGTGTGGATCTTTTCCATTTTTTCCTCCTTCTGCCGCGTTCTTCGCGGCTCTCTGATAGAATCAAACTATACCTCTTCCTGATCTATGAACTGTATTTTATACTGAAATCCGGTGACCGGTAAAGCACCGGTCTTTTTTATTCACCGTAAAAGCAGATACGGTTTCTTCCCTTGTCCTTTGCTTTATACAATGCCTCATCAGCTCTCTTAAACAGATCCTCACGGGTGATGCCGTCTTCTCCGTATGCCACGCCGACACTTATGGAGGATGGCGGCACGGATTTTTCCTCATCTCCCTTTTTAAGCTTTTCGTTTATCTTTTTTATTTTTTTGCTTATGAGTCTGGAAAGGTTTTTGTCGGAGTGTACCATTATGACTGCCATCTCGTCACCGCCGATCCTGCATATATAATCCTGTGCCCTGAAGCTTCCGAACACGGACTCCGAAACGCTCATAAGGATCTTGTCTCCGACATCATGTCCGTAGTTGTCATTTATCTCCTTGAACTTGTCCAGATCTATAAGAAGAAGCGCGGTTGTATCAAGATCCAGATTATCCATCAGGAAATCATATCCCCGGCGGTTATAAAGCCCCGTGAGCTCATCATGCGTCGCTTCATAGGTCAGCTTTTCCTTACTCTCCATATTTGTGTGATGCATGAGATTATATGTCTTGGCAAGGAACCGTATCTCATAAGCCCCCCTGACCGGTATATCCTTCTCGTCACGTATCAGGTCAACGCATTTCTGCAGCGGAGATATCACAAGGAAGGAGCTCAGCAATACTATGCAAAGCATTATCACGATAAGCAGCACGGTAAGAACATGCTCTATCAAAACCTGTGAAGCCAGTCTGTCCGAAACGCTCTGCTGCTCTCTTTCCATCTCAAGTTCAAGCTCCGAAAGACATGTCTGCATATGGGAGGAAATAGAATCCTTTTTATTCTGGTATTTCTTTCCGAAGAGTGTATTCTCCGCTTCCTGCAGCTTTCCATTGCGTGAAAGAGACACGATCCAGTTGGGAAGCTTCACATTCCTGATCTCCTCGGGATACTCCGAAACATCATATCCGTAGGCTGCTATCGCAAGTCTTGCCGCAAAATATTCATCTTCCATGAGGTCAAGGGATTCCTGCATAGCCTCGTTCAGGTTATAAAAGGCGACCGTCCCTCCCTGATGCTCCTCCAGTTTGGAAAGAGCATTATCCCTCCGCTTAGTGACCTTGGCTTCCTTAAAATAATTATCCAGATATTCCCTGTCTCCCGAAGTCACAAAGCATCTTATCTGCTCCGTCAGATAATCCGATGCCTGCTGCAGCTCATAGGCGCTTTTTCTAAGCTCGAAAAGAGTCT
>CACZRA010000145.1 GCA_902783395.1 uncultured Lachnospiraceae bacterium | reverse complement strand
TTCTTGATGATGTTGCGCTTGAGCTCCATGCGCATTGACTTGATCCAGGCGCTTATATCCTCGATATCCTCGGTGTTTGAAAGGAACTCATCATAGCAGATCTCCATCGAGAGCAGCATCAGCTTGAAGTTTTCTTCGTCGATCATCCTCGGAAGATCGAGCATGGCGTCATCATAGTCTGCAAGACGCTTGTTCACCTGATCTATCATTTTCTTACTCTCATCGATCTTTTTCTGATGGGCGGGATCTATGGGCTGTCCCTCCTCCGGCATGTTTGCGACTATTTCATTCATGAGGTTGTTTTTAATCTTCTTTAAGTCTTTTACCTCATTCGTTATCCTTCCCTGTTCTTTTAAAAGCTCGTTAATACGACCCTCGAGCTTCTTCATCTCGGGAGTCATATTCTTCTCGAACAGCCTGTACCATTTGTTGTCGAGAGTCAGTATGGGTATCTTTTTTCCCTTCAGGACGGTCTGAAATTCATCCTTAGCCATCGTTCTACATTATAAAAGAGTATCAGTCTATATTCAAGCGTCCGCGCCTTAAGGAGCCTGTGATAATGCTTCCCATTCCTCCAAAAGTTTTTCGAGCTTTTCAGTGATCCCGGCGCTTTCTTCTGACAGCGCTGTAAGCTTTTCCGCGTCAGTTGCGGTCTCAGGATCCTGCATGCTTTCTTCGATAAGGTTTTGTCTGCTTTCAAGCTCCCCGATCTCTTCTTCTATCCGTCTGATACGGTTAGCAGTCTTCCTTTTTTCGGCATCGGCTGCTTTCTGCTCCTGCCATGAAAGCTTGGCTTCGGATACCACGTCCGGCTTTTCAGCCTCACCCTTTTCTTCCGGATGATTCTCCGCCTTTTTTTCCAGGTAATAGTCGTAGTTTCCCGGGTAACTCGTGAAATTGCCGTCTGACAGCTCAAGTATCCTCGTTGCCGTCTGATTGATAAAATATCTGTCATGTGAGACATAGAGCAGGGTGCCCTCATATTCATTCAGGGCATTTTCAAGTATCTCCTTCGAGGTGGCATCCAGATGATTGGTAGGCTCGTCGAGTATAAGGAAATTAGCCTTTGACAACATGAGTTTGCAAAGGCTCAGCCTCCCCCTCTCGCCCCCGGATAGTGCCGATACCTGTTTGAAAACATCGTCTCCATAGAATAAAAACGCGGCAAGAGTATTTCTTATCCTTGTATTATCCATGCCGGGATATTCGTCGGACATCTCCTGAAAAAGCGTCTTTTCCGCATGAAGCACCTGATGCTCCTGATCGTAGTAACCGATCTTAACGTTTGTACCGAGCCTGAAAGAGCCTTCATCCGCCTTTTCAAGTCCCGTAAGGATTTTTAAGAAGGTTGTCTTACCGGTACCGTTCTTCCCGATGACTGCGACCCTTTCTCCGCGGGAGATATGCAGCGATATGCCGGAAAACAGTTCATTTCCCGGAAATGCCTTGCTCAGAGAATCCGTATCCAGCACGTCCCTTCCGGAGACAATGGCCGGGGTGATCTTGAGCTTCATTGCATCTTCCGTATCCGCGGGTTTCTCAAGCCGGTCTATCTTATCAAGCATCTTTTCCCTTGATTCCGCTCTCTTTATCGACTTCTCGCGGTTAAAGGATTTAAGCTTCTCTATTACCTTCTCCTGATGTTCGATCTCTGCCTGCTGATTCATGTAGGCCCGGATCTCAGCCTCCCTGAGAGCCTTTTTCTTCGCGGAAAAATCAGTGTAGTTTCCATCGTATACTCTTGCATATCCGTCATCAAGGTCGATGACCTTTGTCACCGTCTTATCCAGAAAGTATCTGTCATGTGCCACCACAAGAACGGCTCCTCTGTAGCTTTGAAGGAAGCCCTCAAGCCATTCTATGGATGAAAGATCCAGATGATTGGTCGGTTCGTCAAGCATGATGAGATCCGGCTTTGTGAGCAGGAGCTTTGCAAGCGCTACCCTTGTCTTCTGTCCTCCCGAAAGAGTTGATATTTCCTTATCAAACTCATCTTCTGCAAATCCGAGCCCCTTCAGGACACCGGTGATCTCGGATCTTATGGCAAATCCCCCGTTCATCTCAAAATCATGGGAAAGTCTGGTGTATTTTTCCATGACTGAGGCAAGCTCATCCCCCTCTGCATGTTTCATGCGGGTTTCAAGCTCCCTGAGCTCAGCCTCCTCGTCAAGAAGATACTGCTTCACCTCCTGAACCTCACTCCATATGGTGTTATCAGAGTTTACCGCCTCCTGCTGGGCAAGATACCCCATCGAAGCCTGCGATTTCAGTGAAATACTGCCGGTATCACAATCAAGCACCCTGGCTATTATCTTCAGCAGGGTGCTCTTTCCGGTACCGTTTGCCCCGACCAGCGCGCATTTTTCATTCTCCTCGATATGAAATGAGCATGCCTTCAGGATCTCGGTTCCGTTAAATGATTTGGTTACGTTGGAAACCTGTAATATCAATGTCTAGTACATAGCCTCAAGGCTTTCCCTTATCTTTTTAAGAAATTCCTCCGTATTGCAGACATGGATATCGGTGAGCGTTGTAAGGTTTACAAGATCCTTGGTCATATATCCGCTCTCTATAGTAGAAAGCGTGGCCTTCTCGAGCTTATCCGCATAATCCATAAGATCGGGAAGGTTATCAAGCTCTCCCCTCTTTCTAAAGGCTCCCGACCAGGCAAATATCGTTGCAACTGGATTTGTGGATGTCTCCTCCCCCTTAAGATACTTATAATAATGCCTCTGCACGGTACCGTGGGCCGCCTCGTACTCATATACTCCCTTCGGAGATACAAGCACGGAGGTCATAAGTGCCAGTGATCCGCAGGCCGAGCTTACCATATCGCTCATCACATCGCCGTCATAATTCTTGCAGGCCCAGATAAATCCGCCCTCTGACTTCATCACGCGGGCCACCGCATCATCAATAAGCGTATAGAAGTACGTTATGCCTGCTTTTTCAAACTTATCCTTATATTCCTTATCATACATCTCCTGGAAGATGTCACGGAACTGTCCGTCATATTTTTTCGATATCGTATCCTTGGAAGCAAACCACAGATCCTGATTTGTCGACAAAGCATACTCAAAGCAGGTCTTCGCAAACGAAGATACGGATTCATCCACATTGTACTGAGCCTGGAGTACGCCGGGCCCATCAAAATCAAAGACCTTCTGCCGGGTCTCATTTCCGGATGCATCGGTAAATACAAGCTCAGCTTTTCCTGCCCCTTCTATCCTTATCTCAGTATTCTTATAGACATCGCCGTAAGCGTGACGTGCAAGGGTTATTGGCTTCTTCCAGGATCTGACATTAGGCTCTATGCCCTTCACCTGTATGGGAGCGCGGAATACCGTACCATCAAGGATCGCCCTTATGGTCCCGTTCGGACTTTTATACATCTTCTTCAGACTGTATTCCTCCACACGCTTCTGATTTGGTGTTATCGTAGCGCATTTTACTGCTACTCCGTATTTCAGCGTAGCTTCCGCCGAGTCAATCGTCACCTGATCATCAGTCTCATCACGATGCTTCATGCCGAGGTCATAGTACTCGGTCCTAAGCTCCACGAACGGTTCTATGAGATCTTCCTTGATATACTTCCAAAGGATCCTTGTCATCTCATCCCCGTCCATCTCCACTAACGGAACAGTCATTTTAATCTTGTCCATTTATTACCTCTTTCTTTAATCCTCATAATGTCCCTTACATGAATTTCCTCATTTTATCGAAGCAAAAACGGGATGTCAAACCTCCTGTCCACTATGACAGCTTAAATGTCGAGAGCGTGCTTTCGAATTTCTTCTCAAGTTCCTCCACGGAAAGCTCGGATACTCCCTTTTCAACCGTGGTCTCGATGACAACCGTTATCACGCCTTTATCAGCCGGTACTGCATAGCAGACATATCTGAAGATACGCCCATCATCAAGCTTTTCATCATATTCTGCCTTTTTGCAGGCTGTACCGCTTCCGATAGTGGCATCAGCTGCCGTAAGAGCCGGGGCATCAGTACCTGACAGGGCTGCTGCGATCGCGGCGTCAGTATCATCACCGTCTGTCTTTTTAACGGACATGAGTGTTCCCGTCCATATACCTTCCGTTTCGACCTCACCGTACACATCGCCCTCATCATCGCTTGAAAGGGTAAACTCCCTGAGATCATAGGTCATTTCATAACCCAATGGGCTTACGAATCTGTATAACTGAGCCTCCTCAGGAGTCTCCGGGGCATTAAGCACTGCTACAGGGGGTTGTCCGTGCTTCTGCCACTGC
>CACZRA010000144.1 GCA_902783395.1 uncultured Lachnospiraceae bacterium | reverse complement strand
TCCTTGAGAAGCCTTCTGCCATGAAGAAGGAGATATGCAGGGAGCTTGATGAGATCGCTGAAAAGTACGGGAGAGAAAGGCTTACCGAGATCACCGATGCCGTGACCGCAGCCTTTACCGAAAAGCCGATAGAAGAGATGGATGTCTACTTCGTAATGGACCGCTTCGGGTATGCACGTACCATAGATACGGCCACATATGAGAGGAATAAGGAGACCATAGAGGGGGACGATGCCTCGTTTAAGACCGTATTCCTCACAAAGAACACCGGCCGCGTGGGTATCTTCACCAATACCGGCATGCTGCATATAATAAGAGTGCAGGATCTGCCGATGACAAAGCTCAGGGATAAGGGTATACCGATAGACAATCTCAGCAAATTCGATTCCTCAAAGGAAAACTTTGTATATATCGACGATCTGGACGGCATAGTGAGGTCAAAGCTCCTCTTCGTATCAAGACATGCGATGATGAAGCTTGTGGAGGGCTCGGAGTTTGACGTTATGACGAAGCGTACCGTGGCTGCGACCTCCCTCGGCAAAGGAGACGAGCTTTTCAGGGTCAGGGCCTATGACGAGGAAAATGACAGACAGATCCTTCTTCAGACCGAGGGAGGCTTCTTCATAAGGTTTGCTGTGTCGGAGATCCCGGAGAAAAAGAAGGGGGCGGTAGGAGTAAGAGGCATGAAGCTCTCGCCCGGAGACCGCATTGAGGAGATGTACTTCATGAACTTTGCCGATGAGCGGGTCATAGAGTATAAGGGCAAGGAGATGGCTCTTACCCATGTGAAGCTTTCGAAGCGTGACGGCAAGGGGACCAAGGTGAGGATCTGACGATTCATGAGAGTGATAGCAGGAAAGGCGAGAAGGATCATACTGAAGAGCCTTGAGGGGGACAGCACGAGGCCTACCCTTGACAGATACAAGGAGACTCTTTTCAATACCATGCAGGCCTATATTCCCGGGAGCTACTTTATAGATGTATTTGCGGGCACGGGGGCCATAGGCATAGAAGCGTTGAGCAGGGGCGCAGAGAAAGCCGTATTTATTGAAAATAACAAAAAAGCCCTTGCCGTGATAAATGAAAATCTCGAAAAGACCCGTCTTTCGGAGGGCGCCGAGGTGATAGCTTCCGATGCCGTATCCGCGCTTATAAGGCTTGAGCATACCGGGCCGGCGGATGTTATATTTATAGATCCGCCGTACAACAGAGGCTATGAGATACAGGTGTTAAAGCTGCTTTCTTCTTCAAAGCTTGCGGGAGAGGATACGCTCGTGGTGGTCGAAGCTTCCAATGAGACCGGGCTTGCAGAGGTCGAAGAGACAGGCTTTCGGATACTTAAAACAAAGGATTACAGGACAAACAGACATATTTTTCTTCAGAAGGAGGCCGAATAATGGCTCATGCATTATACCCGGGATCTTTTGATCCGGTCACCTACGGACACATCGATGTGATACGCAGGGCGTCAGCTCTTTTTGACAGCCTTACGGTAGCCGTCCTCAATAACGGGGCAAAGTCCCCGTTGTTTTCTGTAGATGAACGTGTTAATATGTTACAAGGTGTGTGTCATGATATTCCCAATGTTAAGGTTGATTCCTTTTCGGGACTTACCGCCGATTATGTGACATTGAACGGATACAATGTCATCATCAGAGGTCTGAGGGCTGTAACGGATTTTGAGTATGAGCTCCAGATGGCACAGACCAACAGGAAACTCGCTCCTGACGCGGACACGGTGTTTCTGACCACGAGTCTCGAATATGCGTATCTTTCCTCCACGACGGTGAAGGAGGTAGCATATTTCGGCGGGGATATCAGCAAGTTTGTCCCACGGGAGGTCGAGGAGCTGATCTTCAAGAAATTTAAAAAGTAGGTTGAGACATGGCGAGCAAGATTGAACAGACTATCGACGATATTTACGATTACCTTGACGGCTGCAAATTCGCGGCCTTCAGCAACAAAGAAAGCATCATAGTTAACAAGGATGATATATTTGATCTTCTTGAGGAACTGAAGAACAATATCCCGGATGAGATCAAGCACAGCAGGCAGATCGTTCAGAACAGGGATGCGATCCTTGATAACGCAAAGTCAACGGCAGAGGCTCTCCTTGCCAAGGCTGAGGAGAAGCAGGGCGAGCTTGTAGAGAAGAATGAGATCATGCAGCAGGCCTATGCCCAGGCACAGGAGGTTGTGAACCAGGCAAACGCCAATGCCATAGAGCTTCTTAATCAGGCTACCACCGAGGCCAACAATTACCAGATGTCCGCCATGAAGTACACAGATGATTCACTGGCAGGCATCTCGGACATACTTTCCAAGGCGATAAGCGACGCGCAGAGCAGATATACGGATCTTATCAGTTCGCTCTCGAGCTGCCTGCAGGTTGTTAACAGCGACAGGGCCCAGCTTCAGATGGCCAACGGTCCCGAGCAGGCGATAATCCCGGGCGCTTCGCAGTCGCAGGTACAGGTTCCGAACCGGGGACCGCAGGCTCCGCAGGAGCAGCAAAGACAGTCAAGGCAGGAAGCACCCAAGGCTCCGGTCATTGACAGATCGGCTTCCATCAGGGAAGAGCTGGATGATGATGATATAGATGATATTTAGGATATAACGGATGTCTGTTTTAAGCGGGATCAAGCCTGAAAAGGTATTTGAATATTTCGAAGAGATCTGTTCTATTCCGCATGGTTCCGGAAACACAAAGCAGATATCCGATTATCTCAGGGCTTTTGCCGTAAATAAGGGACTCAGGGTCAATCAGGAGCCCTGCGGCAATGTGGTCATATACAAAAACGCTTCTGAAGGATACGAAAATTCTCCTACGGTCTGTCTTCAGGGACATATAGACATGGTCTGTGAAAAGGCCTCGGATTCCAGACATAATTTCAAAAAGGATCCGCTTCCCATAGCGGTGATGGACGATGAGGTGTTCTCCCGCGGGACAACTCTCGGTGCCGATGACGGGATCGCCGCTGCGATGATGCTTGCCATACTTGACAGTGATGAATACGAGCACCCCGCGCTTGAAGCCGTGTTCACGGTGGATGAGGAAACCGGCATGGACGGGGCAAAGCTCCTTAATTATTCAAGCATAAGGTCAAGGCGCGTGATCAATCTTGATACCGGTGAGGAAGGGATGTTCTATATAAGCTGCGCGGGCGGACTCAGGGGAAATGTCAGTCTTCCTGTCGATATGAAGGAGCACACCGGGATAGAGTACGATGTCGTTATTTCCGGACTTCACGGAGGACATTCCGGAGAAAAGATAGACAGATATTATGCTAATGCGATAGTCCTTATGGGAAGGCTTTTAAGATTTCTTCAGCAGAGGATGAAGTTCCGCATAATGAGCCTTTCCGGCGGTCTCATGGACAATGCGATCCCCAGGGAAGCCGGCTGCCATATCCTCGTTTCAAATGAGAATTCCACGACCTTCGAGCAGACAATAGCGGAGTTTGAAAGGATCGTAAAATACGAATACAGGGCAAATGAGAAGAATCTCATGATCTACTGTGAGAACCTCGGCGAAAACACCGCCAGGGTTCTTAGGAACGAATCCGCAAAGAGAGTGATGTATCTTTTGACGGCAATGCCTGACGGAGTCATAAAGATGTGCCGGGACGAGGGACAGGAAGATCTTGTCGAGACCAGCCTTAATTTCGGTATCATGAGGCTTTCCGATGAAAGATTCACACTGGAGGCGGGAGTTCGAAGCTCCATCTCCTCCGAGAAATATGCACTTTCCACAAAGCTCAGGGTAATAGCCGAAGCTGTCGGCGCCGAATACACCGAAAAGGGTGATTATCCCGCGTGGGAATACAATGAGGATTCTTATCTTCTGCCCATGCTGATAAGGCTTTATGAGAGTGCCTACGGTCAGTCTCCCGTTGTGAGGGGGATCCACGCCGGATTGGAGTGCGGTGTCATCTATAATGCGCTTAAGCCTGTGGATATCGTATCCTTCGGGCCTACCATAATGAGGGCTCATACGCCTAAGGAGACCCTTTCCATCTCATCCACGCAAAGGACGTTTGATCTTCTCCTGAGTCTCATCAAAGAACTGAAATGAAAAAAGGCGGATACGGCTATATTTCCTCAATGAAGCTTAAGAGCGGTATATTATCACTGCTGCTCGCGTCGGTCGCCGCTGCAGTATATTTCACGGGGCTTCATTTTTTTCCCGCAAACAGAACCGCTGTCGGAATACTGACAGTTATAGTATGCATACCCGCAGCCATGGCTCTGGTCCGTTTTATCATGTTTATGAGATTTCCCGAGGGAAGCAGCGAGGTGTTCCGCTCGATCGAGGAGCTTAGGGGGGACGTCCCCGTATTCTATGATTCCATAATCACTACCCACGATAAAAGCTACGGGGTTAATGCCTTCATTTCAGCAGAGGGGAGCCTCCTGGGCTACAGCGGGTATGACAGGGTCGATACGGCAAAGCTTGAAAAGCATCTTAAGGACATTTTCACATCCAATAAATATACCGGACTTAATATAAAGGTCTTTACCGACAGAAATAAATTTACCGAAAGGCTTGAAGCCCTGTCGGGAAGATATGACATAACGGATAAGGACGCGCTTATCCGTGATGAGGCAATACTGCATCTTATCGGGAGAATATCTCTTTGACGGAATATACGGTATCCGAAAGGGAAGAGGGACTGACTCTTATAAAATACGCTTCCAGAGTGCTTAAGGAAGCGCCGGATTCCCTTATCCATAAATTCTTAAGGAAAAAAAACATAGAGCTTAACGGAAGGAAGGCGGACGGCCGAAGCATACTCACGGCAGGAGACAGGGTGTCGTTCTTTCTGTCCGACGAAACCTTCGAAAAGTTCAGGGGGAGGAGCCCGGCGGAAGCGGCACCTGCTGCTAGGGCGTCCCGTGTGGAAGATGAAAGTCTTGAAAAAGATAGGATCCTTTTTGAGGACGACGATTATCTTTTCTATGACAAGCCGCCGGCAATGCGGACGCAGAGCGATGACAGCGGCAGGATATCGCTGAACGACAGGCTTCTGCGCTATACGGGCTTTGACGGAAAAGGCGCCTGCAGACCCTCGGTCTGCAACAGGCTCGATACAAATACATCGGGAATAGTCCTTTGCGGGAAAAGCATAAAGGGACTTCAGGCTCTGAATAAAGCCATAAAGGAGCACAGGATAGAAAAGTATTACAGAGCTCTGCTTTCGGGACATGCGGAAAACGGCCATCTTACCGCGTATCTGTCGTCTTCGGGAAACAAGGCAAAGGTGTCGGTGTCCGATGAGCCAAAGCCGGATCATAAAGAGATCGTGACCGGTATTGAAGTGATAGGGTACGGCTCGGGGATAAGCTATGCCGAGCTTCATCTGATAACGGGAAGGAAGCATCAGATAAGGGCGCATATGGCTCATACGGGACATCCTGTTATCGGAGATATGAAGTACACATCCCGCGGATATACGTCCCCCGTAAAGGCAGAGCGTCAGATGCTGCACGCATACAGGGTGGAGCTTCCGGAGGAGATACTCGGGGGACTTACCGTATCGGCACCTATCCCCGATGATATGAGGAAATGCCTTAAGGACGCGGGGATAACGGAGGTATAAATGGCAACCTGGAATTCCAGAGGATTAAGAGGCTCTGCTCTT
>CACZRA010000143.1 GCA_902783395.1 uncultured Lachnospiraceae bacterium | reverse complement strand
GAGAGGATGGGATTCGAACCCATGTGGCGTTGCCGCCAAACGGTTTTCAAGACCGCCTCGTTATGACCACTTCGATACCTCTCCAATGCGATCAAAAACGCTCTTCCTCGGGCGAGCGCTTTTGCTATAATAGCAAATCCCCCCGTCCGTGTCAACAGATTTTTTCCGCTTATTTACGGGATTCGGGGACATATCATTTTTGCCAGCTCCATGTCCTCCGGAGTAGTGATCTTTATGTTCTCATAGGTACTCTCCACGAGCCTTGCATCCACATCTGCGTACATTTTCGCGACCATCGTATCGTCAGTCACATTTATCCCCGCTGTCTTCAGTCTGTCTTCATCATCAAGAAGTCTTCTGTAAGCATCTCTGATAAGCATATATTCAAACGTCTGCGGAGTCTGCACCATCCATACATGCCCTCTGTCAGGTGTATTCCTGATCATGCTGTCATCATCGGCTATCTTTATCGTGTCCTTTGATCTGACGGCAGCAACTGATGCCCTGTACTTCTTTGCATAATGAAGGCACCTTTCTATTGTGTATGCAGTTACAAAAGGACGGGCGCCGTCGTGGATAAAAACATAATCCGTATCGCGCGGCAGCGCTTCCAGCCCGTTCGCAACCGAATGATATCTTTCCCTGCCGCCCTTTACCACGGAACTGATCTTATGGAACCCGTACAGATCGACAATATCCTTCCCTACCTTATCAATATGGTCTTCAGCCGCGACTGCTATGATCTCATCTATAAACTCCGCTTCCGAAAATGTTTTCAAGGAATAATAAAGCACCGGTTTCCCGTTCAGATCCATAAACTGCTTCGGTATTGTATTCCCCATTCGCCGTCCTGTCCCGCCGGCAAGGACTATAGCCGCACATTTCATATCACATTCACTCCTCAAAAGAAATCTCTTCCTTATCTATATTAAAAACACTGAAGTACTCATCCTCATACACCGGTTTTCCTCCGCCGTACATATCCAGTTCGTCCTTTGTCAGCACAAGGAACGCCTTCTCATGCTCATCCTTGATCAGGCGCTTGTCGGTGAGCCATCTGAAGACCTTGAGGTTATCCGCGTTCGGATCCAATGATGTCATATTTATGAGTCCGTCCGACATCTCGGTAGTAATATTTGCATTCCAGAACGTAGCATATCCGTAATCGTATCCCTGCTCCTTCACATAGTTGATATACCCCATCCTTTCCCCGTTTCCTGCAACAGACAGAAGATCAAGATATCCGTTTGCTCCGGCCAGAAGGAAGAAACCGATCACCGCCGCCCCCGCAAGCCTTCTCCATTCTGCGTCTTTAAGCGCGGTATTATAAACCAGATCAATGAACATTATGCAGGGCACCATTCCGATCGCGATATATCTGTCAGCATATTCATCATTCTGGCCGACCACCATAAGAAATGTATTGAGCAGGAATGTAACCGCCGCAAAATAATACATATATTTCCGGGTTTCGCTCATGCCCTCCCTGTTGCGGAACAGGATGATAAAAGAAAGCAGAAACAGTATCATCATCAGAAAAGCGAGCGCATTCCCTACCCCGCCCGGGCTTATGAAATACTCACCTATGGAATAACCGAACGCTGTAAGGATACTGTCCAATGCCCATTCTACCTTTTCAAACGTAAAACGGATGAAAGAAACATTATCGTAGGAATGGAAAGTATAAATTCCGGACAACACCTTATCATTTATTATATATCCCGCCCCCGAAGCAAGAACCGCAGCCCCGGAGGATATCGCCGGCATCCGGTTTCCCCTGTCAAAAACAAGTATCATGACAGCCGCAAGGAACAGCGGGACAAATGTGAATTCAACGGATCTCGCTCCCCCGAGTCCCGCAGCAAAAGCAAAGACAGAGAGGACCGCAGTACTTATCCATTTTGATCTTCCGTTAAGAATAATCCCCATTAATGCAAAGGATACAAATGAAATAAACACATGAGGCAGATAGTACATCTTTAATCCGAAAAACTGCCATGGATTCGAAAAAGGCATTATGAGAATAAACGCAGTAAGATAAAACCACTTTGTATCATATTTCCATGCATAGGGGATACTCAGATAAGAAAGCACATACAGAAGCATCATTATCGTTCCCGCAGAAGCTCTGACCATGCTCCACGAAGAAAAGAACAGGAACATAGGCGCAAAGACAAGATTTGTATTCAGCACCCTGAGTTCGGATGAATAAAACCAGTCTCTGGTCAGAATGCTGTGTTGCGAGGCAAGTATCCTCGCGAGCACAAGCTCAGAAGCATCATCGGAATTAATAAAACGGTATCCGTTATGCAGAATAAGTACGTTATAGCAAAGTATGACAAAAATGATCATCGCTGTACCGAAGATCTTATAGGGATCTTTCAGAAAGCTTTTCACCCTGTCAGCCATTTATGTCCTCATTTACGCTGCCGTCCCATATTGCCTGATCGATTATATATCTGGGTCTGTGCTTCACCTCAATATATGCCTTCCCCACATATAACCCGACCAGACCGTTTGTCAGCAGATTCATACCGCCTATCAGACAAAGCAGAGCCACCGTTGTGGTCCAGCCCTGCACTACCATCCCTCTCGCCCAGTCGATCATGGAAAGAACAAATATGACCAGAGCAAGAACACAGAAAAGAAGCCCGATAAAAACGATAAGCTCCAGCGGCCTCGTGCTCATGGAAGTTATCCCGTTCAGAGCAAGCGCCACCATTTTCCCTATCGTATATTTGGACTTTCCTCCTGTCCGGTCTTTCACATCAAAATATACAACATCGGATTTAAAACCCATTGTCGGTATAAGCCCTCTCAGAAAGAGATTTGATTCCGGATAATCCGCAAGAGCCTCTAAAGCTTTGGAGGACAACAGCCTGTAGTCCGCACTGTTCGGTATCACATCAGCGCCTAAAAGCTTCATGAGCTTATAAAATCCTTCCGCTGTAACCTTCTTCCCCGCCTTGTCGGTATCCCTGTCATTCCGTATGCCGTAGACCACGTCACAGCCTTCCATATATTTCCCGAGGAAATCATCCAGCGCTTCCACGTCCTGCTGAAGATCCGCATCGATAGTGACCACGCAGTCCGCCGCTTTCCGGGATTCCAGCATCCCGGCAAGGATAGCGTTCTGGTGCCCGTAATTCCTGCTGAATTTCAATCCGAGAAATGTTTTATCCTCGGAAGACCTCTTCGCTATGATATCCCATGTCCGGTCTTTCGATCCGTCATCCACGCATACCACCCTGCTGTCTTCGGCAACCTTGTCTTCCTTTGCAAGACGCCGCAGCTTTTCGCCGAGTATGTCAAGAGACTGTTCAAGGATCTCCTCTTCGTTATAACATGGTATGACAATATAAAGTTTGGGCTTCTTTTCTCTCATACCCTTTCTCCCAGTTTCAGGTTAGGTATCGCATTTAATGAAAGGTCCGAAAAACTTCCCTTCATAAGATCATAATAAGCAGCACCGGCTATCATCGCGCCGTTATCGGTACATAATACAGGCGAAGGTCTGTAAAACCCGATCTCCCTTTCCGCGCAGGCTTCCTCCATCGCTTTTCTTAAGGCAGTATTGGATGCGACCCCGCCGGCGATGGCAAATTTCTTCGAGCCGTACTTTTCCGCTGCCTTCATGGAATTTCCGACCAGAACGTCTACGACGGCCGCCTGAAAGGATGCCGCTACATCTGCCGTGTTTACAGTCTCCCCCTTCATCCCGCAGGAATTAAGATAATTCAGCACTGAGCTCTTCAATCCGGAAAATGAAAAATCATACTCGTCTCCGTCAATATGCGCTCTGGGAAAAACGATCGCTTCCGGATCGCCTCCCCGTGCTTCCTTATCTATCTTCGGCCCGCCGGGATATCCGAGCCCGATCGCTCTCGCGACCTTATCATAAGCCTCTCCCGCCGCATCATCCATGGTTCTGCCGATTATCTCATATTCTCCGTAATCCGTAACATTTACCAGATGCGTATGTCCGCCGGATACGATAAGACAAAGAAACGGAGGCTCAAGCTCCTTATTGTCTATGTAGTTCGCCGCTATATGACCCTCGATATGATGCACTGCGATCAGGGGCTTTTTCCAACCGTAAGCAAGCGCCTTTGCATAGGAAACCCCGACAAGAAGAGGTCCCACCAGTCCGGGGCCATACGTTACGGCGACAGCATCGAGCTCTTGCGGCCCGGTGCCGGCCTGCTTAAGTGCCTCTCTCACGACCTGCACTATGACCTCTATGTGCTTACGCGAAGCTATTTCCGGCACGACGCCCCCGTATATCGTATGGGTGTCGATCTGCGAACAGATCACGTTCGACATGATCTCTCTGCCGTTTTTGACGACAGCAGCAGCCGTCTCATCACAGGAGCTTTCTATCCCTAAGATCAGTGCGTCACTCACTCGGTGTCTCCCGCAAAAACCCAGCCCAGTATCTTCCAGTGCCCTGCGTCATCCTGACGAAGCAGGAACTGTTCTTTTATTTTATTGATAACACCGTCCTCTCTTACATTCATCGTGAGATAAAGCGTCGCAAGAGAGCCGTATTCATTTGTCTCATATTTTACGTCCGTACTTGAGGATACGGAATAGCTTGATATGATCTTATTTTTATCTCTGTACACGGCTATCTCCGAATGAAGAGAATTATAGAAATCATCAAAGCTCTGGTTGGCGATAAGCTCATCGTCAAAAAGCAGCCTCATCTGCTCTGCAAGATCCTTTATCTGGTCCTCAGTTGTATCTGAGGCGTAAAAGCATTTTGTGATCTCGGCATATTCAGAAACGACAGTTCTCGGAGTAGAGGGATAGTCCTTTTCGTAATCCTTTGTAAGCTGCTTGGTCGCCGCAGTGATCTGCACCGTTTCCGTTTCCTTATCCGGAGTATTGACAGCAAGCAGAAAGATCGCAAGTACCGCAACCGCAAGCACTATCAGTCCTATTACCGTATTTCTTGTACTGTTCTTCTTCATGGCATTCCCTTCACTCAAACATCAGCTCTCTGGATCTCCCGTCTTTGGACGCTGCCGTCTCAGGAAATATAGCCCTTGCAGTCTGTATGTATTCTCTCGGATCAGTTAACGACGGACTGTAATGCGTAAGCCACAGCTCCTTTACCCCCGCATCCCTGGCAAGCCTTGCCGCTTCAGCAAACATCATATGCTTCTTTTCCCGTGCCTTGCCCTGATCCTCCGGGTTCCCGTACATCCCCTCACAAATGAAAATATCCGATCCGGCCGCATTTACCTCTATTGACTTCGTTGGTCTCGTATCCGTAGTATAGGTCACCTTCAGCCCCCGGCGTTCCTCTCCCATTACCATATCCGGGGTAAAGACCCTCCCGTCATCACCGGTACATATATTTCCCTTCTGCAGAGGGTTCCAGAATTTCAGTGGTATATCCAGCCTCTTTGCCTCATCTGCATTAAATCTCCCGGCCCTTCTTACGCTTACCGAATACCCGTAGCAGGTGACATTATGGTTTACCTTGAAAGCCCTTACATGCATACCGAAGACATCGAAGTCCTCCTCGCTTCCGGAAAGCTCCATAAGCTTAATATCAAACGGCAGGCCCTGCGCTATCACAAGGAGCGATCTGACTACTCTCTCCAGCCCCTTTGGTCCGGCCAGAAGCACGGGATCAGTCCTGTCGGAATTCGCCATGGAAAGCATCATTCCGGGTAATCCGCTGATATGATCCGCATGATAATGCGTAAAAAGTATAGCATCTATTCCCTTAGGCGAAAGAGCCCTCTTTCTCAGCGCGCACTGGGTAGCTTCACCGCAGTCGATGAGTATGCCGTTGCCTCCGTAGCGCAGCATAAGACTTGTAAGATATCTGTATGGCATGGGCATCATTCCGCCCGTTCCAAGCAGGGTTATATCAAACACCTTCTTTTTTCCTCTTCCAGAATATCACGGCATCTTCCTTGGGGTCATCATAAAAACCCGGTCTTACGCCCTCGGAAACAAAACCCAGCTTTTCATAAAGCTTTATGGCCGGGGTATTGGTTATCCTTACCTCCAGAGTAAAATTCCTTACACCTATCTTTTCGCCCTCCTGCATGAGATATCTCAAAAGATGCTCAGCTATCCCATGCTCCCTGTATGCCTTGTCCACCAGTACATTGGTGATATCTCCGTCGCCGCACATGTTACGTATCCCCGCGCAGGCGACCATACTGTCCTCATCCGTATCTCTGGCTACCACATATACCGCATAATCACAGCAAAGAGATTCCCTGAAATCATCCGCACTCCAGGCATCTCCCCTGAATATCACACTTTCCAGTTCCGCTGCCTTTTCACAGTCAGACATTTTCATGTGTTCGTAGATTATCATATTCCCGTTCAGCCTGCGATACTCTTAAATAAACCGGTACATGATCTGAAGCATCCAAATACTTACCTTCTCTGAAGTACTTTTCCGCCAGCACGGCAACCCCGGACGCTCTCTGAAGAGCATGATCCGGCGGAGCGAATATGAAAGGCACCTTGCATTCTTCCTTTATCTGCGCTGCAAAAACCTTTACACCGTCCCCGAGAAAAACGGTTTTTTTACCTCTTTCATTTACATCGCACAGTATTTCCCCAAGCGGCACCGCACACTGTTCCCTGAGAACGGTAAGCTCCGTTCCGGTGAATGTAAAGATCCCCGTATAGGTCTCATTTCTTCTTGCATCCATCAAAGGCACGATGTTTCCGTCAAATCCCGCCATGTTCTGCGCTATCGAATTCACGGTCGGCACCCCTATCACCGGTATTCCCACAGCCTCCGCGAGTCCCTTTGCCGTCGCGGAGCCTATCCTGAGTCCCGTAAAGGAGCCTGGCCCCTTCGATATGGCAACCGCATCCATTTCCCCGAGCTCAAGCCCCGAAGCGGACACAGCCTGATCTACCATCGGAAGCAGAGTCTCTGAATGTGTCAGTCTGTTGCATACAAAAAATTCAGCCCGTATCACTCCGTCAGACAGTATGGCACAGCTTGCGGCAAGTCCTGATGAATCAATCGCCAGTATGTTCATCTTCTATTTTTATCCTTCGATGATCAAACCCTTTTTCAGGATCTTTTTCAAGTGTTATCCATATGGTTCCGGGCGGCATGATCTCTCTTACATTATCCGCCCATTCCACTATCGTGACACCCTTTCCGAAAAAACAATCATCATAGCCTGTTTCATCCATTTCGGAAATGTCACCTATACGATATACGTCAAAATGATACAAAGGAAGCCTGCCGTCATCGTATTGCTGTAAAATAGTATATGTTGGCGAGCTTACGTGCTCCTTTATCCCGAGTCCTGCCGCGACACCCTTAGCAAAAACAGTTTTTCCCGTGCCTAGATCGCCGCAGAGAGCCAATATCTCTCCGGGTGTACCGGTCTCACCCATTTTCGCTGCAAGGTCATAAGTCTCTTTGGCAGACTCCGTCTCAATTATCTTCATAACATTTTATTTTGGCCTATTTAAGACTAACTGTCAAACAGTATTCCCCTTCAGAACATTTCTTAAAGGTTTATAGATAAGCATGGTGATAAACACCGAACAGAGTCCCTTAAAGACAGTGAACGGCAGATTGAAAATGATAAGACAATCCCACAGGTCATCAACGGACGGAAGTATGAGCTGATATGCTCCTATTATTGCCTCCATAGGCATGAAATTTGTATATATCGGATATACGACATAATAGTTTGTAAACAGGGAGACAATGCCCATAACAGCAGCCCCCGCCAGGGACCCGATCAGTGCTCCCTTCTTGGTATGCATTTTTCCGTACACTATACCGGCAGTAATGACAAAGCAGGCTCCGAGAAGAAAATTGGAAAGCTCACCTACTCCGCCCGTCTGAGTATTCATAAGATGTATCAGGTTTTTTATAAGACACACTGCCGCCCCCCACACCGGTCCGTAGGCAAAAGACGCCAGAAGTGCGGGCATTTCCGAAAAATCCATCTTAATAAACGGCGGTATCAGAAACGGTATCGGAAATTCAAGGAACATTAGAACATAGGCTAACGCCGAAAGCATAGCCGTACCTGTAATTTTTCTGATTTTTTTACTCATGTTGATCCTCCTGAAAAATAAAAAATCCCGGCTCTGCCGGGGTAATACTATCAACAACCGCACAACGTGCGATCAGTTCCTTCTCTCATCCAGACTTGCGGCATCTGCCGGTTACTGTCGGTACCGGAATTACACCGGTTCCTGCCCTTGTGAACAATATCAGCCGGGCTCGCGGACTTTTACCGCCGGTGGGGAATCTCACCCCGCCCCGAAGTCAATCTTTTCCTTTTATTTACAAAATGTCCACCTCGAAAATTCCTGCGGTCTTTTCTCGGTGTACCGGTGGTGCCTGTCGGCACCGCCTTGCGCACAT
>CACZRA010000142.1 GCA_902783395.1 uncultured Lachnospiraceae bacterium | reverse complement strand
ACAAAAATCGATACATTCATAGACGCACGAAAGGAAGCCAGAGCTTTCTCAAAGTTTTTTATGTGCTGGATTTCGTCAAGAAAGATATAGTGTTTGTCAGGTCCTGATACTCTGGCTTTAATCTCTTTGTTAAGATCCGACGCGTCTGCAATATAATCGTAATCCATGTCTTCCAGATTCAGATAGATTATCTGATTCCCGCTGATCCCGCGTTCTGTCAATTCATCCCTGATCGTATCCAAAAGAATAGATTTACCGCATCTTCTGACTCCGGTAATCACCTTTATTATATCTGAATCATAAAACGGACGTATTTGTTCAAGATATATTTCTCTTTTTAGTCTCATGGTATGCTTCCTTTTCGTTCATATCATATCACCACATACGCTTTAGTGCAAAGTGAACGTGCACAAAAATGCGGTTTTTGCCTTTTTGTGCACGTGTCTGTTCGCACCATTTGCGATCTAAACTTCCAGTGTTTTTTCAGTCCCCTGTTTCACTCTGCTGCTCTATAGCATTATCCAAAGCCTCCGAAGCCTTCTCAAAGGTCTCAAGCGCTTCGTCCGCTTTTTTCTTTTCCTCCTGAAGGGACTGGGTGAAGCCCTGTGTTTTATCAGCTTCATTTTCGCCGCAGGATGAAAGGAGCATGCATCCCGCAAGCAATACCGCCGCAGCTGTCATTATAAGTTTATTATTCATGATCCTCCTCCCACCTTTTTCTGAGGTTGTGATGTAACGGGGGAATATCTCACTACGTTCCCTGGTTTCCGAAGGAAACCTGCCGCCCTTGCTCACAGAGCCTGACTTATCAACAGAGTTTACTGCAAGGGCTCTATTCCTCCCCTGCCTTCACAAGCGGTGCATACTCCGCCTGGATCTTTTCGTCATAGGAAAGCACCGGCTCGATGTCCTTGCCGTGAAGTCTTCTGTCCACGTAGTTATTCGTAAGCTTCACTACCAGCGGGGTAAGCGACAGCACACCGATAAGGTTGGGTATCATCATGAGTCCGTTGAAGGTATCTGAGATATCCCACGCAAGCGAGGAAGTCATTATCGCGCCCGATATCATCAGCAGCACGAAGATGATCCTGTATACCTTTGCTCCCGTCACTCCGAGGAGATACTCGACCGCCTTTGAGCCGTAGTGCGACCATCCGAGAACGGTAGTAAAGGCAAATAAAAGCACAGCCACAGCCACAAACCATTCACCGGGCTTGCCGAAGGTATTCCCGAATGCCTTGGCTACGAGCGTCGCATCATCGACCCCTTCCTTCACAAGTCCCGTATCAAGATCTATAGCTCCGGAAGAAAGGACAACGATAGCCGTCATCGTGCAGACAACCATCGTATCCGCGAACACCTCAAATATTCCCCAAAGCCCCTGCTTCACAGGCTCCTTGACGTTTGAATTTGAATGTACCATTACGGAAGAACCAAGACCGGCCTCATTTGAGAACACACCCCTCTTGCAGCCCTGGGTTATGACCTGTGATATGGCCACTCCCGCAGCTCCGCCCGCTGCCGCCTTTATTCCGAAAGCAAATTTAAAGATGGAAGCGATCATGGCACCGATGCTTCCGATATGAATGAACATGACTATAAGCGCGCCTATGATATATGCAACTGCCATGAAGGGGACCACTCTCTCGGCAAATGCGGCTATTCTCTGCAGTCCGCCGATGATTACGAAGCCTCCGATTATCATGAGGCAGATGCCTATAGCCCAGTTAACGAAGGAAACTCCCGCAATGTCGGAAGCCTCGATATTTGAAAAGAAGGCCGACTTGATATTAAGAGTAATCTTGTTTACCTGGCCCATGTTTCCTATACCGAAGGAGGCAAGAACCGCAAATACCGAAAAAAGCCCCGCAAGAAAGGCGCCTATCGTTTTACAGCCCTTGTAGGAGCCGAGCCCGTCCCGTAAGTAATACATGGCACCGCCCGACCATTCGCCCTCCGCATTCCTGCGGCGGAAATAAATACCCAGTATATTCTCGGAGTAATTTGTCATCATACCGAGGAAAGCCGCGATCCACATCCAGAACACCGCTCCGGGGCCTCCGATGCAGATGGCTGCCGAAACTCCGGCGATATTTCCCGTTCCTATCGTCGCGGCAAGCGCCGTGCAGAGCGCCTGGAACTGGGAAACGGATCCTGACTTCCTTCCGAGCTTCTTATGAGTATCCTTGCTGAATACCGATCCGATAGTCTTTGACATCCAGTGCTTCAGGTGTGTTACCTGGAAGAATCTGGTTATGACTGTCGTGATAAGACCGGTGCCAAGCAGCAGGATGAGTCCTATCCTCACCCAGACAAAGGTGTTTATAGCATCATTGATGCTTGTCAGATTCTCGACAAAATTCTGCATATCAACCTCCTGAAAAATCAAAGAGCCCACCCTTCAAGTGAGCTCCGTTGCTTCCAAACAAAGATATAATATATAGAGGGAAAGGCTGTTTGTCAAGACGCGTATATGATATACTGTTGCCTTGTAAGCAAGGTTCGCTTATAATTCTTGATTCTTTAGGGGGAAACAACAATGGCAAAAACACTGGCTGACATCAAGGCTCTCATCGCAGAGGAGGGCATCAGGTTCGTTGATTTCAAACTCACGGACATCACAGGACGCTGGAGACACTTAAGCATTCCTGCGGAACGGCTTAACGAGGGGACAATGGAGCACGGGATAGGCTTTGACGGCTCTAACTACGGCTATGCTCCGATAGAGAACAGTGATATGGTATTCGTACCTGTCCTTGATTCCGCGGTGATCGATACCTATACGGAGGTTCCGACGCTTTCGATGATAGGTGATGTAAAGATCATCGAGGTTCCGGACAATCGTCCCTTTGACCAGTATCCGCGCAATGTCGCCATAAGGGCGCTCGATCATATGAAGGAGCTCGGGATCGCGGATCAGATGAAGATAGGTCCCGAATACGAGTTCTATATTTTCGATGAGGTAAGCTATGAGATAAACGGCGGCTGCGTCTCCTCAGATGTCTATACGAGACAGGCTCCCTGGGCCGGAGGATATGAGGACAATAACAACGGCTTCCAGATACAGCACGGAAAGGGCTACCACACAACCCTGCCACAGGACATACATGACAGCCTGAGGAGCGAAATGTGTCTTGCGATGGAAGAATGGGGGATCGACGTCAAGTACCATCATCACGAGGTCGGCGGCTGCGGACAGATGGAGATAGAGGTGGAGCTCGGTGATATGCTCAAGCTCGCCGATGACACCATGTCCGCAAAATATGTGATAAAGAATGAGGCGATGATGAACGGCTGCACGGCAACCTTCATGCCCAAGCCTCTTGCGGGCGAGGCCGGAAACGGCATGCATGTGCATATGCTTTTATTCAAGGACGGAAAGCCTGTCTTCTATGATGCCAATAACTACGCCCAGCTGAGCGATGAAGCGCACTGGTTCATAGGCGGACTGCTGACCCATGCCGGAGCGCTCTGCGCTATAACAAATCCTTCCACTAACTCATACAAGAGACTGGTTCCGGGCTTCGAGGCACCTGTCACGATCGGATACGCGATGGCAAACAGGAGCGCTGTCGTCAGGATCCCCGCCTATGCCAAGACTCCCGACACCAAGAGATTCGAGCTCAGGAATCCGGACGCCACCTGCAATCCTTACTATGCATATGCGGCCATCCTCATGGCAGGTCTCGACGGGATACAGAAAAAGATCGATCCGCATGCAAATGGCTGGGGACCTTATGATTTCAATCTTTATGACCTTTCGGATGAAGAAAAGTCAAAGATCGCCGGACTTCCGAAAAATCTCGGCGAAGCAATAGATGCGCTGGAAAAGGACCATGCTTTCCTTACGGCCGGTGGAGTCTTCCCTGAGAGGCTTATCTCGCAGCTCATAGCCCTTGAAAGAAAGGATCTGGAGCAGATCTCAAAGATCCCGCATCCGGCGGAATTTGCCATGTACTACGACCTTTAAGCAATAAAAAGGGGTTGAAAAAAAAGGAGCGGTCAGCTTTTCAGGCTGTACCGCTCCTGCCTTTGTTATATCAGGTCCTTTTGTGTTGGCGGAATTGCCGATATTATGATATTCTGTGAAGGGAATCATTTTTTTGCAGAGTAGATCGTCCTTATGAAAAAGAGTCTGGTAATGCGGATAACTGCCATGATCATGGCATCAGTCACACTGCTTTCGGCCTGCGGGAGCAGTGAGGAGTCTGTGTCTGCTTCGGCAGAGGATGGCGGGGCATATATTTACCATGATTCCACTGCCCAGCTCTGCACCTGCTGGAATCCGCATACATTTCTGACAAGCTCGGACAGCTATCCCTTAAAATTCATTCAGTCCTCGCTGTATTTCTTTATTTATAATGATGAACTGCATCCGGTGGAGGGAAAGAAGCCCTTTGAGCATTATTGTATCGTCCCGGAGATGGCGGCGGGGGAGCCTCAGGATATAACGGCAGACCTGAAGACTGAAAGGCCGGAATTAAATATTCCTGCCGATGCTGAAGAGGGCTACGCTTTTAAGGTGAGGCTCAGGGATGATCTTTGCTGGGACGACGGCACGCCGATAAATGCCCACACCTTTGAGGATTCTTTCAGAAGGCTTCTGGATCCGAAGCTTGTCAACTACAGGGTTTCTGACTATACGTCGGGAAGCGGTGCCATTGCGGGAGCGGAAGATTATGCTGCAGGAAAGATGGCTGATTATTCCGGAGTGGGACTTTACGCCGACGGAGACCTGGATGTCGTATATGTTTTCACCGCGGCTAAATCAGGCTACTATCTTTACACTTCCCTGGGAAACAGCTTCCTTATAAAACCCGATCTTTATGACAAGTGCCTTAAGGAGACAAAGACCGCTTCGGGATCGGTATGGTCATCAAGCTACTGCACGGGAGCATCAAACTCGGTCTCATACGGTCCGTATAAGATCAGCAGCTTTCAGACTGACAAATCCATACATTTTGTAAGAAATGAAAACTGGTTCGGCTACAAGGACGGTAACCATAAATATGTGGATCCGGTGGATGGGAAGACCTATGATATGTACCAGACTACCGAGATCGACTGTCAGGTGGTTGCGGAAAATGCTACCGAAAAGAGGATGTTCTTCGCAGGGGAACTCATGAATTATTCCCTTACAAGTGATGATTTCAATCAGTACAGGAATTCTGAATTCTCCCATTCCTATCCAAGCACGGGAACCTTTTTCCTGGTCTTAAACAGGTATGAGGATGTGATAAAGAACAGGGAAGAAAGTCCTGATTTTGACAGATCTGTCAAGGATATAGAAACCCAGCTCCTTGATCCTTTCAGGAGGGCTGTTTCTCTTTCCATAGACAGGGAGCTTTTTGCCAATACGCTTTTTCCCGGTGCATCCGGGGGATATGGCCTTTTCCCGCAGTCTGTTATATATGATCCGGAAAATCTCTTACATTACAGGGATACTGATGAAGCGAAGGAGACTCTCTGCAGTTTTTATTCCGTAGATCCTGCGGACTATCCCAGCCTTTTAGCGGCAGAAGAGTCCATTACGGGATATGATCAGCAGGCGGCAGCCGAATATT
>CACZRA010000141.1 GCA_902783395.1 uncultured Lachnospiraceae bacterium | reverse complement strand
GATCGAATAACTTCACGAACAGATACGAATTCGCGTATGCCGGAACCGCAAAGCCCAGACACACGTAAAGCGGTGCTATGAAGCTTTTCCCGCTCCTGTAAAGCTCTATCACGGTTATCACGGGAAAGATCATATCTATGAACAGGATCGCTGCCGTCCTGGGAAAATGTCTTATCCCCATGAGGAAAGCATTTTTCATCGTCTGCTTCACCGAGTTGTAAAACTTTGCCAGCACCGGAAATACGTAGGCGGTCTCCACGGCCAGAAACACGACACAGGACAGGGTGATTATCATAAAGACACGCGCAAAAGGCATGACATCCCTGTTTGCCGCAATGAGCCTGTAATCAAAAAACAACAGCCCTCCCGCCGCAAGTATTATGAGCCATATTACCGTTCCCTGTATGAAATTCTGCTTAAAGGATCTGAAATAATCCTTTGTAACATAGGTCTCCTCATCCCTTACCATCTTCATTGTAACGTAATACAACGCGGTAAGGGATGCGCCTGCGGTAAACAACGGGATGCAGCATAAAAGCGTCAGCATATTTAAGATAAACAGACTTCCGAGCTTATCCAAAGCCCTGAAGAATGCACTGTCATAACTGAAAAAGCCTTTCATCCCATCCCCTCAAAGCACATATACAGGGCTTATTATACGCTTGTATACACTTTTCTGCAACCGTTATTATGTAAATCAAACTGCCGTATCAGTACCACTCCTTGAGAAGCGGATACAGCTTCCTGTACCTTTGATACTTTTCCTCGTATCTCTTTGCCGTTTCGGGATCCGGATGTATCGTTCCTTCCATTTTCACTATTTTATTCGCGGCTTCCTCTACTGAGGCATATTCTCCCGCTGCCACTGCCGCAAGGATCGCTCCTCCCATAGAAGGTCCCTGGTCGTTGGCCGGTACATCAACGTCTATGTTAAGGATATCCGCCATCATCTTCTTTGCCAGCTCTCCCTTCGAGCCTCCGCCGCAGATACGCGTACGCTTTACGTCTATGCCCAAAGCCTTTGCGACTTCATACGAATCCCTTATACCGAAGCAGATGCCCTCCATGACGGCCTGGAGCATATCTGTCCTTGTGCTGTCCATGGACATTCCGATGAAAGCGGCTCTGGCATCGGGATTGTTGTAAGGTGATCTCTCCCCCATAAGATAGGGCATGAAGAATATATTATTGTTTCCGAGCATTTCTTCGGTGATCTTTCCCTGCTCTCCCGCGTAATCATCGGTCTTAAGTATATCCTCAAGGAACCATGCCTTACAGGAAGCAGCTGACAGCATACAGCCCATAAGGTGGTAATATCCGTCCGCATGTGCAAAGGAGTGGATAGCGTTAAAGGAGTCCACCTTGAATTCGTGGCTTGAGATAAAAATCGTGCCGGAGGTCCCGAGGCTTATATTGCAGAGACCCTCACCTACCGTTCCCGTACCGACCGCTGCCGCGGCATTGTCACCGGCGCCTGCAGCGACTATCACGGATTCCGGAAGCCCGAGCTCTGCTGCCACATCAGCCTTTAAGGTCCCGACCTTTTCATATGATTCATAGACCTTTGCGAGCATTGATTCGTCTATGCCGCAGATATCGCACATTTCCTTTGACCATTTGCGGTTTTTTACATCATAGAGCAGCATTCCCGATGCATCGGACGGATCGGTGCAGTGAACTCCCGTGAGCTTATATGCTATATAGTCCTTGGGAAGCATTATCTTTTTTATCCTTGCGAATTTATCAGGCTCATTTTCCTTCATCCAAAGGATCTTCGGAGCCGTAAAGCCGGCAAAGGCAATATTTGCGGTATACTCAGAAAGCTTATCCTTGCCGATGACATCATTCAGGTAATCCGTCTCCTTCTGTGTCCTCCCGTCATTCCATAAGATCGCGGGGCGGATTACCTTATCATCCGCATCAAGCACGACAAGCCCGTGCATCTGGCCGCCGAATGAGATACCCGCTACCTTAGCTGCGTCTATCCCGGCTATAAGCTCAGGTATTCCCTTCTTTACAGCCTCCCACCAGTCATCAGGCTCCTGCTCCGACCATCCCGGATGCGGAAAGGCTATGGGATATTTTTCCGATACTATGTTTGCTATGGTCCCGTCGGTTTCCATGAGCAGTAGTTTGACAGCTGAAGTCCCCAGATCTACACCGATATAATACATGAAATACCCTCCTTGAGATAAAATGAATTGCTGTTTTATTATCTTACCACTTATCGGTTAAGAATAGAATAATAAAAGGTTCGGGAATACGGCTTCCCGAACCTTTTTTGAAGTTGTTTGCTGTCCAGCAAGTTCTTCGAAGAAGAACTTGACGCCCCCGCTCACATTGTAAGACATAGAAATAACATATAATGCGGGGGCTACTGATTAATCATATAATTCACAAGCTTATCGATATCCTCCGGCTCATATGCCACAAGCTCAAGCTCCTTTATAACGCCGTCGGAAAATATGTTGGCCATTGATACATACTGGGAAAGCTTGCTCTTAAGGTTAAGCCTGTCGCCCTCACCCGTTACAAGCTCCACCTTGCCCTTGCACTCGTCAACGACCTTGAAGAATTTGTCAATGTCCTTAATGTTTTCAATTTTCATAATGATCCTCCTTTTCCCTGAACGCTGCCATATTATCACGCAGCCTTCAAATCAACCGTTTTTTCCTATGTTTCCTCGTTTCGGTGGGATTAAAACATAATTTGTCTCAATTGTCAAATTCGTATATTCCGTCTTCTTTTATCGATATCTTTTTCTCCTTCAGGAGATGACCTACGGCTCTTTTGAACGCAGCCTTTGAAAGTCCTGTCCGCTCCTTTATGACAAGGGGATCTGCTTTATCCGTAAAATCAAGCCTGCCTTCCGTCCTTATCATCTCAAGTATCCTGTCGGAATCATCATTCATCTGCAGATAGGCTTTTTTCCTGAGACTCAGGTTCAGCCTTCCGTCGGGCTTTACCCCCGTTACTCTGCAGGTAACCCTGTCTCCCGCCTTCGCTTCCCCCGAAAACTCCCTGGCCGGAATAAGTGCCGAAAACCTGTCATCAACTGCGACAAAGGCTCCGAAGTTTCTGCTTATCTCATAAAGCGTGCCCGTGACCTCATCGTCCTTTTTGTATTCTGATCCGCTTTCAAGGAATTCATAGAGCTTTTCCGTAGCACAGAGCCTGCCTGATTTATCAAGATACATGGCTACCAGGACCTCATCTCCTTCCGAAGGCTGCTTTGTCATCTCATGAAAAGGCAGCAGCAGATCCCGTTCCAGACCCATGTCAAGAAAAGCCCCTATCTTCGTCATCTCCTTGACCTCAAGCCTTGCGATCTCTCCAAGCTGTATCCTGGGCTCACGTATCGTGGATATGAGCCTGTCTTTTGAATCACGGTAAATAAATACCTTCAGGGTATCGCCTTCTGCGGCTCCCTCCGGCACCTGCTTTGAAGGAAGCAGCACATCACTCTCCCCGTCCGTCAGATATGCCCCCTGGGGAGCGGTTTTCTTTAATTTAAGCTCTGTAGTCCTGCCTGCTTCTATCATACTTGCGCCGGTCCTTTTGAAAATTCGACGATAGTGTAGGGGTCGCCCCCTTCGTCGGAAAGCTTAACGACTGTACTTTCATCTGTCCGGTATATCCTCGGGTATATCGTTTCTCCCAGAAACGCCTGCCTTCGGTACTCCACCCTTACTCTTCCCGCAGTGGATGCTTCCGGCACGAGTCCTGCCGCAAGCTCCACATACTTCCCGTTATTGACATGATGGTTTGCGTCAAGAAGATGCTCCGTCACATTTATCCTTCTGCACTCCTCACCCTCGTTTTCATCCTTCGGAAAAGATATCTTCCTGCCCAGATAATCCATATCGAGCCTCTGTTCCATCCTGTATCCGTTCAGGATATCCTTCGGGATGCGTTCCGGAGTGCCCTTATCCGTTGATATATATGTCCACATGGAATCTGCCTTTGCGAGGAAACTGCCCGATATGTCCTTCATAAAGAAATTTCTTCTTCCGAAAAAGCCCTTGATGTCATAGGGCAGCGTTGCGGTCTCAACCTCTTCTCCCAGCTTAGGCAGTCTTATTATATCGATCTGCCAGGAATTTACGACCCAGAGGGTTCCCCTCTTATGCAGGGCTTCCACTCCGATACCCAGATCCTCCGACTGGAAAGTAGAGCAGTCCTGGAAATAGTTCAGAAGTCCGGTCACGGTAAGTCTTCCGTCCGGACCGCATTCACTGTATCTTATACGGGATCTGAAACTGTACACTATACTATCCTTCTGATGGAAGCTATGGATCTGTAGGTCGCCGGTGTCACCTTTATGCCGGAAGCGGGCGTGGATGCATGGACGATATATCCGTTGCCTATGTATATGCCCACATGTCCCACGTAATAGAATATATCTCCGGGCTGGGCGTTTTCCATACCGTCAACGGCCGAACCGTAGGCTCCCTGCTCCCCCGAAGTCCTGGGAAGGCTGTATCCGAAATGTTTATAAACCGACTGGGTAAATCCGGAACAGTCACATCCGTCGGTGAGGCTTGTTCCGCCCGCCACATAGGGATTTCCTATGAACTGCTGTGCATATGAAGCGATCTCGGAGCCTTTTCCCCCTCCGCCGCCTCCTCCTGACGAGGAACCGCCGCCCGAGCTTTCACCGGATTCCTTTTTTTCCTCTTTTTCGCCTTCGTCACCGCCTTCTTCGACGGATTCCTGTTTTGCGGTCTCTTTTGCCTTTTCCGCATTCTTCTTCGCAGCGGCCTCTGCCTCTTTCTTCTTACGGGCTTCTTCTTCGGCCTTCTTTCTGGCAGCTTCCTTTTCCGCAGCGACTATCTTGGCTATCTGGGCGTTATCCTCTTCTATCTTTTTCTGGTAGGCCTTTGCCTCGCTCTTCGCAGCCGCAAGCTTTGAGCTGAAGTTTTCTATAGTTGCCTCCTGCTCCGCTATGGTGGCATTGAGCTGTTCCTTGCTCTCCTCAAGATCGGTCTGCACCTCTTCGAGCTCGGAGAGGTCGTCCTCCAGGGCACTTTTCTTCTCCTCCATCTCTTCCTTTGCAGCTGTATACTTATTCATCATGTTCCTGTCGTATTCAGCCATTTTCTCGGCATATGCCGCTTTATTCAGAGCATCGGCTATGCTCTGGGCGTGAAAGAGGATCTCGAGATACTCTGTTGAGCTTGTCGTGCCGTTTTCATACATATATTTGATACGTGCACGCATGGTATTGTATTGACGCGCTTCTTCCTTTTGGGCTTCCTCATAGTCAGCCTCTGCCTGTTCGATCTCTGTCTTTTTGCGCTCTATATCGCTTTCAAGGATCGCAACCGAAGCAAGCAGGTTTACAAGCTGTTCCTGCGCTGCCTGCAGCTCCTCTTCGGCCATTCCCTTTTCGGCTTCTATATCCTCAGCAACTGCCTCCGCCTCGTCAAGCTTCTTCTGGTTTGAGGCGGCGTCCTTTTTAAGCTGATCCTTTGTATCGGCAAGCACCGGATTGCACAGCATGCCCGAAAGCAGGGCTGCCGCCGTAAAAAGGCTAATTTTCTTATAAAATCCTCGTTTCAAGCATCCTCCTTGCGGAAATGATCAAAGCTCACAGTTGTTCACGGTCCTGGGGAAGGGCAGGACATCCCTGATATTCTCCATTCCCGTTATATACATCACGGCTCTTTCAAAACCCAGACCGAAGCCCGCATGCCTTACCGTACCATATTTTCTTAAGTCAAGATAGAATCCGTACTGTGATTCGTCCATTCCAAGCTCATCCATGCGCTTTTTAAGCTTGTCATAGTCCTCTTCACGCTGTGAACCCCCTATGATCTCACCTATGCCCGGTACCAGGCAGTCCATTGCTGCAACGGTCTTTCCGTCCGGATTCTGCTTCATATAAAAAGCCTTTATATCCTTGGGATAATCGGTAACGAATACAGGTCTTTTGAACACCTGCTCCGTAAGATAGCGTTCATGCTCGGTCTGCAGATCGCATCCCCACTCAACCTTATACTGGAAGTCATCATTATGCTCCTTTAATATGTCAACGGCCTCCGTATAGGTCACTCTTCCGAAGTCTGATTCCATGACATGTGTGAGGCGCTCTATGAGACCCTTATCGATAAAGGAATTAAAAAAGGCCATTTCCTCGGGAGCATTGTCCAGCACATATTTTATCATGTACTTTATCATATCCTCGGCAAGCTCCATGTCGTCTTCAAGATCGGCAAAGGCTATCTCCGGCTCTATCATCCAGAATTCCGCCGCGTGCCTTGTGGTATTTGAATTCTCCGCCCTGAAGGTCGGCCCGAAGGTATATATATTTTTGAAAGCACAGGCAAAGGTCTCCCCGTTCAGCTGTCCCGATACCGTAAGGTTTGTCGGTTTATTGAAGAAATCTTCGGCAAAATCCACGTTACCGTCCTCAGTAAGAGGAAGGTCTGAAAGGGGCAGGGTCGTAACCTGGAACATCTCCCCGGCACCTTCGGCATCGGATCCGGTGATTATCGGAGTATGTACATATACAAAATCCCTGTCCTGGAAGAATCTGTGGATCGCATAGGCTATCAGTGACCTTACCCTGAATACCGCCTGGAAGGTATTGGTCCTGGCTCTTAAATGCGTCATCGTCCTTAAATATTCAAGCGTATGTCTTTTTTTCTGAAGAGGATATTCCGGACCTGCGGCCCCCTCCAGCACTATTTCCTCAGCCTGTATCTCAAAGGGCTGCTTTGCATCCGGGGTAGCTACCAGCTTTCCTCTTGCTATGACTGCGGCTCCCACGTTTATCTTTGCAAGCTCGGCGAAGTTACCAAGCTTCTCCCCGTATACTATCTGTAATGTATTGAAATATGTCCCGTCCGACAGAGTGAGAAACCCGAATGATTTCTGATCCCTGTTGGATCTCACCCAGCCTCCCACGGTGATCTCTCTGTCGATAAAGCTTTCCGTCTCTTTATAAATTGCCCTTATATCCGTTAATTCCATTTCTCTGTATCTCCTGCTGCTCTCAGCCTATCTTTGCGTTTTCATACAGCAGATCCATTACCTTCTGCTGGAGCATGAACATCTTTAATTCGTCCTCGGGTATCGCTTTTTTCATATCTTCAACGTTGGTATTGTAGCTTGCGGCATAATCGACGTAGTAATCCTCCTTCTCCTGATCGGTAACCTCAAGTCCCTCCGCCTTTGCTATGGCGAGGATCACAAGGTCGTTCTTTGCCTTGGTTTTTCCGTATTCCTCAGCCTCGGCATTAAAGGTATCCTGATCCTTGCCTGACTGTTCAAGATAATCGTCCAGTGTCACCCCGTACTGGTTTACAAAGGAAGCAGTGCTTGTCTTGTATTCCTCGGTCTTCTGGTCTACGAGCCACTTGGGAAGCTTTGATTCGTCACACTGTGCGTTGTCCACTGCCATCTGCAGCAATTCCGCCTGATCATCTGATTTTGCGGAAAACTCCTTCTGCTCGGTAAGCTGCTTTCTCACAAGCTCCCTGTATTCATCGACCGTCTGCGCCTCATTGTCAAGCCCCTGTACAAATTCATCCGTAAGCTCCGGTGAGGTGGGTTCGGATATCGAATTCACGGTCACATGGAAGACAACATTGGCTCCGGCAAGCTCCTCACTGTGATAATCCTCGGGGAAAGTGAGCGGCAGATCCTTCTCATCTCCGACGTTCATACCGACCACTCCTTCTTCAAAGCCGTCGATAAAGGAACCGGACCCAAGCTCCAGATCATAATTTCCGGTCCCGCCGTCAAAGGCTACCCCGTCTCTGGTTCCTACATAGTCTATATTTACCGTATCACCCATCTGGGCGGCCCTTCCCGTGACCTCCTTAAGTCCACCGTGGCTGTCAAGGGTGTCCTGGATATTCTTTTCCACGTCTCCGTCGCTTACCGTTGTATCCGTCCCTTCTATGACAAGACCCTTATATTCTCCCAGCGTCACGTATTTTGCGGGATCCAGGCTGTCTATAGACCCCTCCTCTTCCTTTGTCCCGCCGCAGCCCGTGAGCATTGCCAGAGACATAAAGGCGAGCATGCATGTCATAAAAACAGCGGTTTTTTTCTTTTCTTTCCGTTTAATGATCATCAGATCTTCTTCTCCATATCTATATGTTGTACCGAATAACACCGTATTTTACCATATATATGCGCAGCAGGTCAACATAACATCTTTTGAATTAAGATCATACTACTAAATTGTGTCTGTTTTGTGTTGAAACAGCTTTGGATAAATCTTACAATTGGGATTATGAGACTTATTGGAAAACCGGATTTTTACAAAAAGACCCTGCGCATTGCCGTTCCGATAATGATCCAGAACGGCATCACTAATTTTGTGAGCATGCTGGATAACATTATGGTTGGCCGCGTGGGAACTGATGCCATGAGCGGAGTTGCCATAGTGAACCAGCTTCTTTTTGTCGTTTTTCTCTGTCTCTTCGGCGCTACCGCAGGCATAGGTATCTTTACGGCACAGTTCTCCGGCAAGGGGGATCACGAAGGGATAAAGTACACGATGAGGATGAAGATCATCGTTGCGATCCTTATCAGTGCGCTGTGCATAGTCATCCTTATCATAAAGGGAGAGCCTCTTATAGGCTTATGGCTTAAAGGGGAAAGCGGAACGGGGAGTGCGGCGGCTACTCTTTCCTCCGCCAAAGCTTATCTTTTCATGTCAGTCTTTGAGCTTTTCCCGTTAGCCCTTTCCATGTCATACGCAGGTACTCTCAGGGAGACCGGGGAGACGGTTCTTCCCATGAAGGCAGGGGTAACGGCGGTATTTATTAATCTTATAGGAAATTATATCTTTATCTACGGAAAGTTCGGTGCTCCCGTGCTCGGTGTCCGGGGCGCAGCGCTTGCTACTGTCATATCAAGATATGCTGAGGCATTCATCGTGATCTTCTGGACGCACTCCCATGCTGCGAGAAATCCTTTTGTCACCGGGCTTTACAGAAGCCTTTATGTACCGGCTGACCTGATCCGGAGGATCTCATTGAAGGCCTCCCCCGTACTGCTTAATGAATTCATGTGGTCGGCAGGGATAACAGTGCTTAACCAGCAGTATTCACTTATGGGACTGGATGTCGTGGCATCGATGAACATCTCCTCGACTGTCAATAACGTCTTTAATATAGGGCTTATCGCCATGGGAGAGGCCATAGCGATCATCATGGGACAGGAGCTCGGCAAGAAAATGTTGGATCGGAGCGGTCTTCTGGAAGAGGCTTACCGGCTTTCCTTTTTCACCTTTATCATCTGTGTGATATCGGGGATCGCCCTGTTTTCCATATCTTCCCTGTTCCCGACGATATACAACACCTCGGATTCCATCCGGAGCCTTGCGTCGGGTCTTATCCGCATCTATGCCGTATTCATGCCGGTATACGGATATGAGAACTCGACCTATTTTATCTTAAGATCCGGAGGAAAAACATGGCTTACTTTTGTCTTTGACTCGCTTTTTATCTGGGTAGTATTGATACCGGTCCTGGTCCTGCTTATCAGATTCACGGATCTTGGCGTTCTTCCGATCTTTTCGATAATACAGCTGCTGGAGCTCATAAAATGTGCGGTCGGCTTTATCATGGTCAAAAAGGGCATCTGGATAAACGACCTTACGCAGTATGCGGAAAGCTGAGTCCCTCAGATACACTTCATGCCTGATACCTTTACGTCTCCCGATATCCTGAGCTCAAGAGTACCCGTATTACCGCTGTCACTGACATCAAGGCTGCATTCTTCGAAGGTCCATACGCTCTCCCACCGCTTAGGAGCGACCGTGTGCTCAGTCGGGAGTTCATAAACCTCAGGCGGCTTTTCATATGTTGAGGTACAGCCCTTCCAAAAGCCCGCTTTTTTTCCGTTCCACAGTACCTCGATACTGCCTTCTTTTTCTTCTCTGTTAAGGAGTCTTATTTTTTCCGCCTTTTCCGGAAGACGGCTCTTTAAGAATATAAGACTTCCCTCTCCTTCGTATGCCTTTGCCGCGGTCATACCGAAGGCTCCCTTTACAAACCCGGTATTGTCATAGTCATCACAGGCATACGCCTTTGTCAGCTTTCCCAGGTCTCTTTCCGCAAAGTCAGATCCTTCTATAAGGATATCAGCGGATACAGCTTCGTCAAAGATATGGCGCCCGGCATAGATGTGATAGCTGCCTCCGTAGATCATATATTCTTCCCTTACGACATCATAGATCTGCAGAGCGGATCGTTTCACAGTGATACTTACCAGTCTTTTCTCCGAAGGCTTAAGCTCTCTTATCCGGGCAAAGGCTGCAAGTCTCCTGCCATAGCCCGCCGCAGAGAATTTTTCATCCGAAAAATCACCCCCGGCATAGATCTGTATGACCTCGTCCGATGTTCTGCGTCCTCTGTTTTCAACCGTAAGGCTTACAATGATATCTCCCGTATCGGCGTCAGCCTCCGCCTTTAAGCCGCTGTACCTCATTTCTCCGTAGGAAAGGCCGTATCCGAAGGGGTAAAGCCATCCCTCAGATACATATCTGCAGGTCCTCTTTCCTATGATCCTGTAGTCGTTCATATCTGGAAGCAGCTCTTCCGACGCGGGCCATCCCTGTACCAGGCGCCCTGCCGGTGATGCCTCTCCTGTTATGACCGCTGCCACGGCATCCCCCATGTATTCGGATCCCGTAGGAGCAAGCAGAAGTGCGTCCGTCTTTTTTTCCGCTCCCTCCATAGTGTACGGATAGTTGGATAATAAGACCGTGATCACCTTTTTACCGGAGCCTGCAAAAGCATCCAGAAGCCTTTGCTGGCCAGAGGGAAGCGCAAGGGTTGTCCTGTCATAGTCCTCCCTTGCAGGTATCAGCGGATTGCAGCCGAGCACAAGGACTACCGTATCAAAGGATTCCGCTGCCTTGAGGGCTTCCTCCGTTCCGTCCGATATCTTCTCAATGCTGTACCGCATAGCGGGCAGCTTTCCGTCAGCCTTCAGTATCCCTTCTTCCGTCAGGGATACGGCATGGGCGAATCTGTCCCTTATGCATATGCTTCCATCCCCGGGATCGTTCTCCATATGAAACCTGCAGGTCGTAAACCAGTCAAAAAGATCCTCCCTGTCCGCAAGAAGTAATCCCCTGTCCGGATCCTCCCTTCCGTAGAAGGCACTCTGCACATACTTTCCGGTTTCCACACATCTTATAGTGTGATAACCCTCCCCATGATCTTCAATATAAAACAGGTCTCCGTCTTCCTTGTCGGTCAGACAGATAAAGCCGTCTTCTTTTACCTTCCAGGCTCTTCCGTCGGAGCATATCCTGTATATGTCAAGCCCGTTAACATGCTTTATATCTTTACCGGCAAGCGCTGCAAAGCCCTCCCGGACAGTGTGGCAGAAAGGAGGATTACCCGCATACCAGTCCTTGTGCCATACGTCCGCACAGGGGCCGGCAAGGAGTATGCTGTCATCTCTGCTGATGGGCAGTGTACCGTTCTTATTCTCAAGCAGAACTATCGATTCCCCGGAAAGCCTTCTGCAGACCTCCCGCGCTTTCGGTGTGTCGATATCGTCTGGTGATATCCCGTTATAAGGACACAGGTTTTCCGGATCATAGACACCGAGCTTCATTCCGGCCATGAGGATATTGTAAAGAGCCTTGTCCAGCTCCTCCTCTGACAAAAGTCCAAGCTCCAGTGCTTCACGGAGCGCCGGCTCGGTATCCTCCGGTCTTTCGTTCATGAAGTCCACTCCCGCCTTGACGGACGCAGCCAGACATTCGGCGTATGTTCCATATTCATGATGAAAATTCCTAAGTCTTACAAGAGCAAACCCGTCTGTAACCGCATGAGTGAGACCGTATCTGTCTTTCAGCAGGGTCTCAACCTCCGGATCGGTCATTCCCGGGATACCGTTGATCTTGTTGTAGGCTGTCATTACCCCCAGGGCACCTTCGTCTTCTATGGCAGTCTTAAAGGGCAGGAGGTAATATTCGAATTTATCCCGCATCCCGACGGAGGAATTTGAAAAGAATCTGTCCTTTTCGGTATTATTTGCGTAAAAATGCTTTAATGTGGCCCCGCATCGGATATAAAGGGGATCCCTTCCCTGAAGGCCTCTTATATATGCTCCTGCGTTCACCGCGGCAAGATACGCATCCTCTCCGTAGCACTCTTCATTTCTTCCCCAGCGGGGATCCCGTCCCGGATCTATAGTGGGGGCCCATCTTGAAAGTCCGGTTTTCCTGTGTCGTATAAAGCAGGCCCTGGCCTCCGTTCCGGTTATCCTTCCTGCCTCTTCTATAAGCTCCGGATCCCATGAAGAACTCATCCCTATGGGATTGGGAAAAGACGTGGTAATGTCGGCTTCACCGATCCCATTCTGATCGTTTCTGGCCTCAACTCCGTGGGAGGCTTCTCCGCCTAAGACAAAGCCTTCAACCCCGAGCCTTCCCGCTCCTTGCTCCGGATGGGAATACATGATGATCTTTTCCTCCGGAGTCATATTGGATAATAGCCAGTCTATACGCTCATTGCGCGGAAGGGAGACATCATGGAAGGGATTGCTGACATAGTCCGGTGCCAAAAGCCTGTCCAGATACCCCAGCAGCGTTTCTTCGGAATATATAACCCTGCCCTCCAGTCCGAGCTTTCTTCCCCCGTCCACATTTTCCTGACGGTCATCAAAATAAAGGCTCTCCGATGGATCAAGACCGTATTTTTCGAAAAGAGCTTCATATATCTCTCTTTTGGGCTTGATCATATGTACCTCATAGGATATGACATGACCGTCTATATCATTGAGAAACGGGAGGCCGTCGGTATGGGTATGGAACATGCGGCTGGAATAGTTTGACAGGAGGTACAGCCTGTAGCCCGCCTGTTTTAATTCATGCATCTTCACCCAGACTTTTTTTCTCGGAACAGGCATTCTCTCAAGATGTCCCATTACATACCTTATATGCTCCTCATCATCCGGGTATTTTTTCACATAATCTTCGACCACATCGTCAAAGGGTCTGAGCTCTATATCAAACTCAAGCCACAGCGGATCCTTATAAAGCCTCTCTGCAAAGGCAACGGCTTCCGCCTCATCGGGAATGGTTTCCTGTATTATCCCGAGCCATCTGTATGACAGGAGCACTCCGCCTACGTCAAAGATTATATTTTTATACTTCATGCCTTTCCCTTCCTGACCAAACCAACGGCTTCCAAATGATCCTGCCCGGCTCATGATTCGCGCAATCGAGTAGGCCTCCTACTCGATTGTCGCGATATTCGCCGAATATGATCATGAACGATCCTGCTCGGCTCATGATTCGCGCATAAAGCAGGACACATGCCATAAAGCATGTGTCCTTATCCTTCGGACACGATCCTTTAGGATCATGTCATATCTACAGTGTATCGCCTCTCCTTATATATCCCGGATTATCTGTCGGAGCGATGATCTTTTTAACATTTATCACCTTGGCCCACTTGTCGACTACCTGTCCTTCAAGCTTCACTCCCGGACCTATGACCGCATGTCCCAGGATCACGCAGTTCTTTACCGATGCACCCTTTCCTATCTGCACCCCGCGGCCGATGACACAGTTTTCTACCGAGCCCTCTACCACGCAGCCGTTTGCGACAACCGAGTGCTTTACTTTAGAGCCTTTTACGTACCGCACAGGGCAGGCATCTGTGGTGACCGTGTAAATGGGCCACTCATCCGTAAAGAGATCCGTCGCCTTTTCGATATCAAGAAGCTCGAGATTTGCGTCATAATAGCTCTTGAAATCAGTAACCGCACTGAAATATCCCTTATGTGAAAGACCCCTGATATCAAGATTATCATTCTCTTCATTTATTATATCCACCAGCCGGTAAACCGATGATATCCGCAGAGCCTTATTGATCAGCTTAATAAACAGCTCCCTGGTCATCACATAGGTGTCCATGAAGATGTTGGCTTCAGGAGTAGATCCGTCATTCCAGCCTATGGATTTTATACCCTTCTGCCTGTTGAGAGACACGGTATGGCAGTTCCTGAAGGATCTGTCCGCATTGTCCACCTTATGATACAGAAGCGTAACCTCGGCTCCCGATGCGATATGCTCATCCAGAAGCTCGCGGTAATCCTCCTTGAATATCATATATCCCGGAGTAATGATGACATACTCCTCATGGGCCAGCTCTATCTGATCCATATTGTCTGCGTAGAAGCGGATATCCGTATTGTAGATCTCATTGACCTTGGAATCCTGATTAAAAAGCAGCTGCAGCTTTCCCCTCTTGGAGTTGATATTGTAGGTGCGGCCTGTTCCGAGATGCTCTGCCAGCGATCTGGGATTCTGGCTCACATAGACCTGGATATGCTCTATATCGCTGTTTGACATATTCGAAACGGGAAAGTCCACTATCCTGTATCTTCCGAGGAATGAAAAAGCCGATATCGGACGGAAGAAATCCATTCCGTGCACCCTCATGTTTCCTCCTGACGGAGTGATTATCCCTAATACGCTCGGCATTTATTCCACCCCCTTTACATCCTGATCCACGAGCAGGATCTCTGCGCTGTTTGCGGAACCGACCCTGGCCCCTTTTCCGATCTTTACGCCGTCGGCTACCAGTGCCCTTGTCACTCTGGCTCCTTCCGCGACCTCGGCTCCCGGCATCAGCACCGTATCCTTTACTACGGCACCCTTTTCCACCATTGCGTTGGTAAAGAGAACCGAATTAACAACCTTTCCGTTTACGTTGCAGCCCTGCGTGATATAAGCCGTATCTATCTCGGCATCGGTGCCTATATACTGCGGCAGATCCGTAGGATCCTCGGAATAGATACGCCATGAATAATCCGAAAGATTCAGCTCGCTAGCATGATCCAGAAGATCCATATTTGCTTCCCAGAGAGAATCAATGGTTCCTACATCCTTCCAATAGCCCTTGAACCTGTACGCGTAGACATTCCTTCCCGCATCCATAAGGGCAGGGATTATATCCTTTCCGAAGTCATGGCTTGATTTTTCATTTTTTGCATCCGCAAGGAGCAGCTTTCTGATCGTCTTCCATGTGAAGATGTAGATGCCCATGGAAGCGAGATTGCTCTTAGGATGCGCAGGCTTTTCCTGAAATTCGTATATCTTGTCATTTTCATCCGCGTTCATTATGCCGAAACGGCTCGCTTCCTTCATGGGAACCCCTATCACGGCTATGGTCGCGTCAGATTTATGTGCCTTGTGATATTTGAGCATCTTGGAATAATTCATCTTATAGATATGGTCTCCGGAGAGAACGAGCAGATATTCCGGATTATAGTTGTCGATGAAGTCAATATTCTGAGTTATGGCATCCGCAGTGCCCTTATAAACAT
>CACZRA010000140.1 GCA_902783395.1 uncultured Lachnospiraceae bacterium | reverse complement strand
TGGCATGCTCCAGAGTCTCCCTCTGGCTCGGATTCATCACTATGTCCTCGAAGCCGAAATTCGCCTTTATCTTAGTAGCCTTCTGGGTAAGCTCTGAGCTCATCTGGTTGTAGCAGCCCTTGAAGAGCTTGTCCCTTGATATCTCCTTTTCCTGCGCCATGGTGGCGAGCGCCCTCGCGTGCTTCAGGGCGTCATGTATCTTTCCGGGCGTGAATAAGAACTTCGTGGACATCTCCAGCATGTCAATGCCCTCTTCCAGCTTATAGCCCTTACCGAAGTACTCCCAGCATACCTGCCTTTCTCCGGTGTCGGGAGTCGGAAGCTCGAGCTCCGTGTATTCCTTTTTCGTGATCTCCCTGAAATCAATATGCTCCTTGCTCATCGCAAAGACGAGAACGTTCTGGTCTATGAGCTTGGAGAAGGCCAGATCCATATATCCGAAGAACTTTTCCTTCTCTTCCTCCCTGAAGGAAAGCTCGGTCAGACAGCAGCAGGAATTGGTAAGTATACACTCCCTTGTCACTGCCCACAGGGCCTTTTCAACGAACTGATAATCGTAATTGAAGAGCTTCTTGCAGTCTATGGCTACCGCCTTTATTCCCTTTTCGGCACAGAACTGCTTCACGAAGAACTTGCGGCCGCTGCCCTCATCCCCGTAATAATAGAATATCCGGACACCCTCCTCGTAGGAGATCATCATCTCGTCGAGGACGCCCTGATTCGCCATTATCGGATTGAGCTCCTTATCGTCGGTCATCATGGATATGAATCTCGTATAGTTCTCATCCAGCTTGTCGGGATTGCGTCCGAAGAGGCAGTCTATGACACGCTTGTCGGGCGATACGACGGTGGAGAAGGGCATACTGTCCATTACGCGCAGCGACAGCAGCGGCATGAGCTGTTCCAGACATGTGGACATATCGCCGTAGGCTCCCGTTATCGAATATTCCTTACCGTAAAAGACCTTCGCCGCCGACTCTATGGTAGGCGCTGAAAGGTTTACGTTTTCGTTTATTATCTGAAAGACGCCGGCGTAGTCAGTCTGTGTCGAAGAGAGTATCCCGCTGGCAAAGCAGAAAAGCGTGAAGGGCTCAAACTTAAGCTTATGGCATAGCTCATAGAAGGGAAGCGCAATTCCGCTCTCCACGGTGATCGCGGCTCTTGCGTCTATGAAATGCAGCCTGTCCCTTATGGGCACCTTTGCATCCTGGGTTATGGCATCGATGCTTACCTTGGTTCTTTCTTTTTCCTCGTGCTCCGGCTCTCCTCCTCCGGTCTTGAAGGCATCAAGCAGTGACAGGAGCTCATCATCATCCTCGTCCTCCTCATCCTCCTCGTCTGCGGAGTCCTCATCTTCCTCACCGTCCACGTCATCCTTAGCCTCATCTTCATCTTCGGAATAAAACCGTTCCACATGGACCCTGCTCCTCTCGGCAGCAAGCTCCAGATCGGGATAGAGGACATTCTTATAACCGCCCTCCTCGTTGGCGTATACCTCCTTCATGACATCAAGATAAAGGTCTATACTCGAATTCACGCTGTCAAATATATACTGCATGTATTCGTTATAGTCCCTGAAGGGCGTGTCCTTTAGTTTTTCGTCATATTTTACCGACATGACATTCTCCCCTAATCGCCATCCTTCTTACCTGTGTCAAAAAGAGCCCCGGCCTCAAAGACCGACGGCGCTTTATTTATTGACTTTTTATCAGTCTCGGTAAAAACACCCTTGTCCTTATTAAGCCACGGCTTCTTTTCTCTCTCCATATATATGAGCCAGTCCGGCTCCTCGGCGTAATACGGTTCCTTCGAAGCCGCTATGGCCGCTCTTTTCTGATCCTCGGCAAGTCTGTCATCAAGGCGCATCCGGCACGGCCTCCGCAGTTCCCGTTCCTGCCTGTGCATCGGCATTTGCCGGGGGAGCCCCTGCATCCGAAGCCTGTGTCTGGACACTCGCCAGTGCCGCGGCGTCCAGCGCGGCCTGCACCGCAGGATCGACCGTGGAAGAGGCAGACGTCTTCTTCGTCGTACTGCTCTTTGCCTCGTCGGTCTTCTTCACGAGCTCGTCGTACTCTTCCTTGGATATCTCCGTCATCGTAAGAAATTCATTCGCGCAGTAGCCCTTGTTCCCGTAGGCCGAGACCTTGGACCATTCATCCCCGAGCTCTATCACATAGCCTGTGGTCCCGGGCTTAAGCTCATATACGATACGCGAGGATTCGTCAGGCTCCTCCCTCATGCGGAGTCTGGTGTCCGTATTATTGGACTTAAATGAATAATAATGCTCCTCCGGGACGGGCTCGGGCTCCTCTTCGGGCTCGGATACCTCCTCGGGCAGTATATCAGGTTCAGGCTCTGACGGCACCTCCTCCGGTGCCTCGACAGGCTCCGGCTCAGCAGGTGTCATGGGACCGGAAGCCGGTTCTTCCTTGGGAGTATTGAGGGCATCAAGTCCCTCAAGCTTGTTCCCCGGATCATACTCCTCCTCCGTCTCTTCCAACTCGTCCTCTCCTAACGAAAAGAGACTCTTTATATGATCGGTAAACTTTATCTCACCCCTTTTTGCGAAGATGGATCCCGAGAGGCTTAAGAAGCCCACGCCGAGTACGGATATCAGGATATAAAACACCATCACTGCTATAAGGATCTTTTTTGCCGAATTTCTGTCCATTGCCTTATCCTTATGCCGGGAGCTGTATGTATATGCCCATTCCCTTGCCCTCTGTGCTCTTCGCGTATATGGTACCGCCGTAGCTTTCCACTATCGCCTTTGCCTGGGCAAGACCGAGACCGTTGCCGCTTATCCTGTTGGAGCCCTGATAATTGAGCTCGAATATATGCTTCGTCTCGTCCTCATTAAGACCCTCTCCCGTATCCTTGAGCACGATGAAGATATCGTCTCCTATCGTGGATATCGTGATGACGAGGGATCCCGCACGGCGCATATATTTTATCGAATTGTCGATGATATTCCTGAAAAGAGTGATGAGCCGGTTGCGGTCGGCCCTTACGAGAAGAGTGTCTCCCTGCGAGGATACGCTTATGTGGAGCCCCGATGCCTTTGCGCTGTCCATGAGCTCATCCGTCGCCTCCTTTGCGATCGCGATGATATTTACGGTCTCCCTGCCGTCCGGATTTTCCTCAAGCGGAGGCAGCAGTCCCCTGACCTGGGCTTCCGCAGACGCGCTGCGGTCATTGAGCTTGGCCTCATATACGGCTTTTTCATGCTCAAGCTCCGAGAGCCCGGTCCTCATACGCTCATTGTCCTTTTTGAGCGCCTCGTTCTCATCCCGTGCCTCGTTAAGATCATTTTCAAGCTCCGTCAGCTGCTCAGTAAGCTCTGTGATCTCATTTTCCTTCTCGGCTATCTCCATGCCTACATCCTGATGAAGTGTTTCCATAAACCTCTCATCCTGTCTCGCACTCGAGATCGTCTTGAACGCAAACAGGATAAGGCACAGACTGTGTAAAAGAAAGAATAATATGATCAGATAGATCTCTAAATTAAACAGACTGTAAACCGTGGCTGCAAAGAATATGCAGGAACCTACCAGAAGAACCTTTTGTAAATTAGACATTGTAACGCTTTCTCCCTGCTGACTGTTATCCCAAAAACTCCCAGAATCACTTGATATCAAGCATCTTGTCAAAGCCCGTGGTCCTGAATACATCGGACACGCTCGGCTGTACATTTATCAGTGTGAGCTTCCCTCCCTTGGAGCTCGCAGTCTTATGCCCCAGAGTCAGCGCCCTCAGCGCCGCGCTGGAAATATACGGTACTTTCTCCATATTGAGCACTATATTGTTGCTCTTCTGAAAACCCTTGAGCAACGTAGTCTGAAATTCCTCACTGCTTAAGGAATCTATCTTTCCCTCTACATTTATCTGGAGACAACCTTCTCCGCTTACCTCTTCAATATACATTGAAAAACCTCTTTCTTTGTGAATATATATTGCTTTCTCGGACAAAAGCTCATCCAAGTACTATAGTCCCGTCCATCGCAAAGTCCTCATCCAGTACAGCCCCGCTCTCACTCGGAAGAACGAAGTTCACATCAAGGTACGTATTGGAATCCGTAGTAGGCGTCTCGTCAAGCTGGGATATATTTATCCTCGTCCTCACAGGCTTGAACTGATCAAGCACAAAAAATATCTGATGTCTGAGCTCCTCAGTCAGATGCTTCTTCACAAGGATCGTCACATCGTATATCCCCTTGGCTTTGAAGTTGGCCGGAACCTCAAGGTTGTCGTTCTGGATCCAGCTCCTGACCTGATTGTGCTCTATGACGATGGCAGGCTCTCTGAGGATGATCTCAAGTATCCTTTCCATGGCACGCTTGGTGCCCTTCATCCTGTTAAGGGAATATGCCTCCTTCACCAGATCCCGGAGTACATCCACCTCGAGGAAGCCTCCCTTAAGATCTATGCCCATCCAGCCCCCGTATGTGATAAGGAGCTCCTCCGGACAGGTATCAAGATCCAGGATCTTCGGCAGGTTCTCGATATCGATCCCGTAATCATTGTAGATACTGGAAAATACCGAAAGATACCTGTGAAGAAAGCTGTTCCTCTCCCTGTATATCTCGGGGTAGGTAGCCATGAAGTTATCTCCCTCGCTGTCCACCGAAAGAGACGATATCGTAAGCTCCCCCTCACCCATGGCCTCTATCGCCACGTAGAGATATCTGCCCTCAAGGTCATACATCAGGATATCGCCGGAGCCCACATGCCTTTTGGCACCGAGCCTCTTAAAAAGCGATATCTTCTCCGGAACCTCTACGGTCTCATCAGACAGGAAAACATCGAGATCAAAGATCTCAGCTCTGTCCTCCCGCCGTCTTTCCTTTACGTCAGTCGCAAAAACATACACAGAGTATATCATATTTTCGGAGCATTTTGCATCAAAAGACAATCTGCCCCAGCCTCTGCCCGTATCTCCGCCGTCTATGCCGCGCAGAAAGATGCCGTGATACATGGAATCAGGGCTGTATACAAGCCTCACATCCTCCGTCACGTCAAAGCCCGTAACGCATCCGCTTTTTATCCTGTTCTTTTTGATACTGTATCTTGGCATTTCCTACGTATCTCCCTGCTATACGCCTCTCGAAGAATAAGTGATTATCTCTATATCTATCTGTCCCGGATAAAGGAGACAGTTCTCTGCGGGATATATGTTTGATTCCCTGAGCACCGCATACTTAAGGTTGTCGGGTCTTATAAAGAGCTCATAAACATATTCGACGCACGGGAGCTCCTCCACTCCCGAGAATACCTCCTCAAAGGTAAGGGGTTCACCGAAGTTCTTGTCGCTCTCCCTGTAATTGAGGATCTCCCTGAGCCTGCTCTCTATCTGCTCCCTGCAGTCCGTGAAATGCCTCTTCACATAGACCGTGGCCCTTACGGACACCCCCACATAGATGGGAGGCATGATCATAAACCTTGTCGTTATGAGTCTTCTCTCCGAAAGCGTCTTTGCTATCGCACCCCTGTACTCCTCGGAAAGGTGCGGAAACTCCTCATCCGTTCCCGGCATCACCGAGATATGTACTATATTCTGCAGCTCGTCCATGACCGCATGGACCTTCTTTATGCATAGCCCCGGTGTCTGCGCCGTCACCACCTCGTAGTCATTTTCCGTAACGCAGGTATAGGGCGTATATACATCCTGTCTGAATCTGGTCCTTACATCCTCAAGCTTCTCCCTGAAGGCACCGCCCCTGCCGGGTCCCGGATTGTAAAAGGTCCTGCCGAGGCCCTCGGCCACAAAGTGATTGCCCGCCCTGACGTTGCCCTTCGGCCCTTCCGTCACGGCAAGCGAGCCTATGTAGAGCTCGGCCCCTATGAAGTCTCCGGCATCCTCTATCACCATCCTGCCGTCACCCTCCATAAGGTGGTAGGTGAGGGCTCCCTCGGATCTCTTGCCCGGACGCACGAAATCGAAGTATTCCTCGCCGTTGTCATCCGTCCTCTTCGCTATAAGGCTGAAGCTCTCGGGTACGATATGCGAGAAGGGAAGCTCTATCTCCTGATCGTCATAGCCTAAGACCCTGCCCACATGATACTGTCTCATGACCTCCTCGGTATAGAGCACGACCCTCACGGCTTCCTTTACCTTTGCGGGCTCAAAGCCGTAGATCCTCTTGTCAAAGGTCAGCGTAAAGGTCCCGTTTTCTCCCTTTTCATAAAGGCAGTACCTGCCGTTCTGATTCTTCGTGACCGCGAGCTCATAGCGTCTGTATGACTCGCTCCTCGCCTCTCTCCCGAAGCAGAGGATATAGCCTTCGTCCGCGATGGGGCTCTTCACATGCACTCTTTCGGTGCGCTGGAAGGAAAGCGACAGTGCCATTGTATCCTTCTGCCACACCTCGAATAAAAACGCATCCACAGATATGAGCCTGGGCTTAACATCATACTCCGCCTTTGTCAGCGTGGCTCTGATACAGTAGCCCTTTGTATCAAGTCCGTTGTATATCTCACGCTCTCCCTCGGGAAATCTGAGCTTTATCTCTCCGCTGGAGAGCAGCGCCCCCGTGAAGTCCTTTACCTTAAGCTCCTTGAAGCCTTCTGTCGTATAAAACTCCCATTTTAACGCCGCAAATATATTGTCCGCCCTGTCAAAGAGCGCATTCCTGCCCTCCCTCTGGTCTATCCTGATATAGAAGGAGGTCTCCTCCCCTTCCTCCGGCAGAGAGTCGCAGATGAAATAGATCCCGTCACCGACCTGCGGCGAATCCCCGAATATGCGCACCGGGATATTGATGGCCCTGTCCGTAAGAGTGCTGCTGTCGTGGTATTTGCCGCCATAGAAGGAATATACCGCCTTGAGATGACAGCCCCCGACCTCGACGGGCTTCCTTGTCTCAAATACAAGCTCTCCGAGGCTGAAACGCTGGTTGGCATGGATATGCATGCGTCCCGCGCCCTCTGCGGAAAGGAGCATCCTCGCGCACTTTCCTTTTCCCGGGGTAAAGCCCGCCATCTTGAGCAGCGCCCTTTTAGTGGCATCGTTTATCTCGGTGATCCTCGATCCCTGCAGTGCCTGAAAGAGTATGAGGTTTTCAAGTATGGTGATGCCCGGATCCGAAGCGTTATGATTGGTCCACTCCTCGCATATCAGCGGGATGGCCGCTACGGCATCCGTCATTCTCTCCTCATACGTCCTGCTTTTTGTCTCTTCTATCCTGAGCAATTATCTCTCCTTCTGATCCTACTCCTGCTCCCCCTGGATCAGGATGGTAACCTTGTGTTCGCCGGAGCGCACCACCATGAAGGGGTTCACGTTAAGATCCGCTATATCCATCTCGTGCTCTCCGTCCTTGTCCACATAGGCCGCTATAATTGACATGTTCTTTATCACCGCATGGCTCCTCAAGCTTCCGAGCCTCATCATGATCTGTGACTTCTTCGGGATGACGCCTATATCCCAGCCCTCGTTCTCCTCGTTCGATACCGGATCCAGATATTCATTTAAGGTCCGGATGATAAGACTCTGGGTCTCGAAGCTGTCATCCATGCTTCTGACCTCCGCCCATACCCTTACCGTCACCGTTACGAATACGGGCTCCACGATGAAAACGTGCTCCGGGGATATCGTCATGGACGCGCTCTCTATCAGATGATTTTTGAGCGGAGCCGCTATCCTGTGGAAGGAGAAGGATCCCTCCATGAAGTCCCTCATAAGGAGCACGAAGGAGATGTCAGCGGGACTGCCGCCTCCGTCCACCGTCTCCCCGGGTATGCAGGCCGCCTTGTCTATGCTTTTTGAAAAGGCAAGTATCGTAAATATATAATCGCTCGTCGAGACCAGCCTTCCGCGCCCGTAGAGAAGGTTTGCGCCGCGGCGCAGTGCCTCGCTCGTAGTCTCCATGTTGCTGCCGCCGTAAGCCCTTACGGGATTGTAGATCCTGTCGATATAGAGCTCCGTCCTCGCGGTCTGGTTTATCGAGTATACGTCCACGTTCCCGGCTTCACCGTCGCTCGCCCTCACTCTGACCTTCACGCTGATATCATCCGTTACTCTCGGGATGTCGGCCTTTATGCCGTCGGAGAAAATAAGCTCGCTTGTAAGCCTGTCTATCATATAGCTTCTTCTGTCCGCCACGTTGAGGAAGCTGTCGGTCTCATGCCATCTCACATACACCGCCGACGTATTGCCGAGCCTGTCCGTCTCGACCCTTATATCCTCGGCGTTTTCAAGGAGCATACGGTCTGTCTCATCCCTTGTGATGACATCCCTTTCATTCACCCAGACATCGGCGTCAAGTATATTGCCTCCGGGAAGAGTGAAGCGCTGTCCCGGCACTGCCTCGCTTATGTAATAATTCTCCTCGGATCCCGTTATGATATTGGAAACGT
>CACZRA010000139.1 GCA_902783395.1 uncultured Lachnospiraceae bacterium | reverse complement strand
CCAGATTCTCACTGTCCTGCCCGCTCTCCTTGATCTCCTCGTTCAGGCTCATCATCTTTGCATCAAGATCCGACACCATTTCCGCACATTCCCCGAGCTCCCTCTTTATATGCTCCGGTACGGTTCCGTCATATTTGTAGTTTATCTTATGCTCCAGAGATGCCCAAAAGTCCATGGCAACCGTTCTTATCTGTATCTCTACCTTTGTTTCCATAGTCTCATGCGACAAGAATATAGGAACAGATACTATCATATGGAAGCTTTTATAACCGGAATCCTTCGGATTCTTGATATAATCCTTTATTGATATCACCCGTATATCGTTCTGCCTTGCAAGCATATCGGCTATCCTGTAAATGTCCGATGTAAAAGAACAGATTATACGCACCCCGGCAATATCGTTCACATACTTCACCATGTTGCTGACGGAGACTTCATGGCCCCTGCGCTTCAGTTTTTTTACTATACTCTCCGGAGTTTTTATCCTTGATTTAATGTGCTCGATAGGATTGTACTGATGCACATGCTGGAATTCGTCGTTTAATATCTCAAGCTTGGTGCCGATCTCCTTTAACGCCGAATTATAAAGAAGAATTATTGTATTCCAGGAATCAACGTCCTCGTAATTATCTATATTATCCATTTATGCATCCCCCATTGTTTGGCATCAGGACTCTGTTTCACTTGATATTAAGACGTTTATCAAAACCTGTCATACGGAGAATGTCCATAACCTCGACAGAAACGTTCATAATGGTAACATTTCCATGCATACGCTTATGAGCTGCAACGATCTGGCGAAGCCCCGATGAAGAAATATATTCCGTCTTTTCCATATCGATAGTCAGCGCGGTTATTTCCTCCGGAAGAGACTCGATCGCATCGGCAAGCTCCGGAGCCGCCTGTGTATCTATCCATCCTTCTATTCTAATTTCCGCTTCATTTCCGTTCAGCTTTTTTTCAACATTCATGATCCGAATCCCCTGATATCTCAAATCCACATGCGAGGTATTTTTACAGCTGCTCCGCTTTTACGGTACAGGCTTCCATCGCATCCTGGACCGCAGCACGGAAACCCTCACGTTCAAGAACCTTAACCGCTTCTATTGTAGTACCGGCCGGAGAGCATACCATATCCTTTAATTCTGCCGGATGCCGCCCGGTATCCATCATCATTTTAGCTGATCCCATCACGGCCTGTGCGGCAAATTCATACGCCTGGCTCCTGCTCATCCCGTCTGCCACAGCCTGATCAGCCATAGCTTCGATAAGGATAAAAACATAAGCAGGTGCAGATCCCGATACTGACGTGACCGCTGCTATAAGATGCTCCGGTACTTCCTCGGCCTTTCCGAAAGATTCGAGGATACTCACCGCTTTCTTCTTTTCATCTTCCGTCACATTGACGTTTACACAGTACCCTGTCATCCCGGCCCCCACAAGAGCAGGTGTATTGGGCATACATCTTACGAGCTTAATATCCTTTCCGAATATACCCTTTATCCATTCCATGCTTTTTCCCGGAGCTATGGAAATAAATAATACATCTTCCGTTGCCGACGGCGCTACCTCCTCTATAACACTTTGCAGTATCTGCGGTTTTACCGCAAGGATGACGATATCTGCCTGACTTACAACTCCGGAATTACTGTCGGCCATTGCTATGCAGTATTTCTCCGCCGCCATATTTCGCGCGGCAGCCGAAGGATCATATCCTATAATATCCCCCTCTGAAGCCACTCCTCTCGAAAGGATGCCCCCTATTATTGCCTGAGCCATATTACCGAGTCCGATAAATCCAATCATTTCTTCCTCCTGTTATGTATCCAGATACATAAGTATAGCTGCGGATACTGCCGCATTAAGAGATTCAACCCTGCCGGCCATCGGTATCCTTATCGTCATATCGGCAAGCTCCAGCGTTTCATCGGTTATCCCGCACGCTTCATTACCGATAATAAAAGCTCTCCGTTTGTCGAGTTTTATCCCGGAGATGCTTTCCCCCGACAGGGCAGCCCCATATACCGTGATCCCCAGTCCTTTTATCTTTCTGACTGCTTCCCCGAGATCATCCGTATATATAAACGGAACCCTGAATACCGATCCCATGGTGGAACGAACTACCTTCGGAGAATAAATGTCAGCACAGCCCCTGTTCATTACAACAGCAGTTGCACCTGCCGCCTCGGCAGTCCGGATAATGGTCCCGAGATTTCCGGGATCCTGTATTGTCTCCAGTATGATATATAATCCACCTGCGGGAACATCCTCAAGAACATATTTCTTCTGTCTTACCACCGCAAGAACTCCCTGAGGATGTTTGGTATCGGCAAGCTTTACAAAGTCACCATCCTTCAGTACATAATCGCAGCGTTCTCCGGGATGGGATCTCATGTAGCCTTCGGACATATAAACGGCTTCTATATCCTCCGGCGGTATCTCCGCATATATTCTCTCTCCCTCCACCGCAAAAAGCCCGGTCTTGCGCCTTGCGGATGGCCGCTCACACAAAGCCCGGACTTCTCTTATCTTTTTTACCCCGGGAGCAGCCGCCATCAGATTGACAATGCCTTAGCTATCTCATACTGATATTCCGGTATCTGTTTCTCCATTGCAAGAGCCTCATCGATATCAAAATCCATAAACTCTCCGTTATGATGGCCTATCACCCTGTCCGCCTTGCCCTCCGCAAGAAGATCCACAGCCATAGCTCCCATGATGGAGGCATAATACCTGTCCTTACAGGTAGGGGCACCGCCTCTTTGCATATAACCCAGGATCGTGGCTCTTGTCTCCATACCGGTCGCTGCCTCTATCCGTCTTGCCATTGAGGTGGAATGCCCTATTCCTTCGGCATTGATTATCAGATGATGTGTTTTGCCTATTTTGCGGCTTTCAATGATATGATTTATTATCTCCTGTTCATCATAGCCATACTTTTCGGGAAGAAGTATATCCTCGGCTCCGGAAGCAACTCCGCACCAAAGCGCGATATATCCGGCATTTCTTCCCATAACTTCAACTATCGAACATCTCTCGTGCGAAGAAGAAGTATCCCTTATCTTGTCTATTGCCTCAAGAGCTGTATTTACCGCCGTATCAAAGCCAATCGTATAATCGGTGCATGCTATGTCGAGGTCGATCGTACCCGGAAGCCCCATAACCGCTATCCCCTCATGTGAAAGAGCAAGAGCTCCTCTGTAGGAACCGTCCCCTCCTATGACGACTACCGCATCTATTCCGTGCTTTCTGCAGATGTCGGCTCCTTTTTTCTTTCCCGCCTCGGTCTTAAACTCTTCGGACCTTGCCGTACGGAGAATGGTCCCGCCCCGTTGGATGGTATCGGAGACGGATCTGGGACCGAATTCGAGAAAATCCTCTTCCAGAAGACCCTGATACCCCCTTTGTATGCCGACTATTTCAAGGCCGTTGTATATGGCTTTTCTTGTCACCGCCCTTATCGCGGCATTCATTCCCGGTGAATCACCGCCCGATGTGAGGACCGCTATCTTTTTTATTCCTTTTGTCTTTGGCATATCTCAAGCCTCCTGCATGTGCAATAGCAATACTTTTTTTATTTTATATCAAAGCTAAAAGTGTTGCAACACGCATAAAAAAGGGACTCCCCCGCCCAGGAGCGGGGAGTCCCTTTTCAGATCATTCTGTTTTATGCGGTCACATCATTCCCATCCCGGGGTTGCCTGCAGGCATAGGGGGCTGGGGCTCTTTTTTCGTAGATACTACGGATTCCGTTGTAAGGAACGTAGATGCTACAGATGTCGCGTTCTGAAGAGCGGTTCTCGTAACCTTTGTAGGATCAAGGATACCGGCCTTTACCATGTCCACATATTCACCGGTCAATGCATTGAATCCGATACCTGCCTTGGATTCTTTAACCTTATTTACTATAACCGAGCCTTCAAGTCCGGCGTTCTCCGCTATGAAATACAGAGGGGATTCAAGTGCCTTGAGCACTGCGTTGGCACCTGTCTTCTCATCTCCCTCAAGACCGTCGGCCACCTTCTTGACTGCCTTCTGGGCATGAATGTAAGCGCTTCCGCCTCCTGCTATGATACCCTCTTCAACAGCTGCCTTTGTAGCTGCAAGAGCATCCTCCATTCTGTACTTTGCTTCCTTCATCTCAGTCTCCGTAGCTGCACCGACACGGATCACCGCCACGCCGCCTGAAAGCTTCGCAAGCCTCTCCTGAAGCTTTTCCTTATCGAATGAAGAAGTCGTGGTCTCAAGCTGAGCCTTGATCTGATTGATCCTTGCGTCTATGTCTTTCTTTTTACCTGCGCCGTCAACGATCACGGTCGATTCCTTCTTGATCTTTACGCTCTTTGCCTTTCCGAGCATATCCATGGTAGCGTCCTTGAGTTCGTATCCGAGCTCTGCGGATATTACCTGTCCGCCGGTAAGCTTCGCTATATCCTCAAGCATCTCTTTTCTTCTGTCACCGTATCCCGGAGCCTTTACAGCTACCACATTAAATGTGCCGCGAAGCTTATTGACTATAAGAGTGGTAAGTGCCTCACCCTCTACGTCCTCTGCGATTATGAGCAGGGATGAATTCGTCTTCACGATCTGCTCCAGAAGAGGCAGTATATCCTGTACATTCGAGATCTTCTTATCATGGATAAGGATGTAGGGATTCTCAAGATTGGCCTCCATCTTGTCCATGTCAGTACACATATATGCCGATACATAGCCGCGGTCGAATTCCATTCCCTCTACGACCTCCAGCTCGGTCTGCATGGTCTTCGATTCCTCGATCGTGATGACGCCGTCCTTCGATACTTTATCCATGGCCTCTGCAACCATTTTTCCGACATCCTCATTGCTTGCCGAGATAGCGGCAACCTTGGCAATATGGTCATTTGAGGACACCTTTGAGGACATCTTCTTTATAGCCTCAACGGCAGCTTCCGTAGCCTTCTTCATGCCATTCCTCAGGATAATGGGATTTGCGCCCGCCTCAAGGTTTCTCATACCCTCATGGATCATTGCCTGCGCAAGCACGGTAGCGGTCGTTGTTCCGTCACCTGCAACATCGTTTGTCTTTGTTGCGACTTCCTTGACAAGCTGGGCACCCATGTTCTCAAATCCGTCTTCGAGTTCGATCTCCTTGGCGATAGTCACGCCATCATTCGTGATCGTAGGAGTACCATAGCTCTTATCAAGCACAACATTCCTGCCCTTGGGGCCTAATGTCACCCTGACAGTATTAGCAAGCTGGTCTACTCCGCTCGCAAGCGCCGTACGTGCATCAGCGCCGTATTTTATCTCTTTTGCCATTTTATCTCACCTCCGAAATTACTTTTCTATAACTGCAAGAATATCACTCTGACGCACTATGATGACCTTGTCATCCTTCTTAAGCTCTACTTCCGTGCCTGAGTACTTACTGTAAATAACCTTCTGACCTTTCTTGACGGTCATCTGTACTTCCTTACCGTCTATCATTCCTCCCGGACCTACTTCGAGGATCTCCGCCTGCTGCGGCTTTTCCTTTTCCTTGCCGGGTATTACGATACCTGACGCTGTCATCTCCTCAGCCTCGATAGGCTTGAGCACTACACGATCACCTAATGGCTTAAGTTTCATATTGATTCGCCTCCTTATATTAAATTAAAAATATCCCCTCTGTTTTTTGTTAGCACTCAATCGTCACGAGTGCTAACCGCAACAAGTATAATAACTCTCAGATACCGTCATGTCAACCCTGTTTGTGTCATTTTTTAGATTACCGCTCATGTATTTCACATACGGTTATTATTCTCCGGTGATATGCCTTGCGACAAAGACTCCTTCGGACGATGCCTGGCTCAGCGAATGGGTCGTTCCGGAAGCATCGCCTATTACAAACAATCCCTTATATTTTGTCTCGAATGTCCCGTTTACATCTATACACGAGTTATAGAACTTTACCTCTGTCCCATACAGCAGATTATCATAGTTAGCCGTCCCCGGAACAAGCTTGTTCAATGCATAGATCATTTCTATTATCGTATCAAGGGTAAGCTTGGGGAGCGCAAGCGCAAGATTCCCGGGCTCTGCGGAAAGTGTCGGTCTGACAAACGATTCCGAAAGCCTCTTGGAATTAGTTCTCTTATTCGCGACGAGATCTCCAAACCGCTGGACCATCACTCCTCCGGCAAGCATATTTGTCAGTCTCGCGATATATTCACCGTATGCATTGCTGTCCTTAAAGGGCTCGGTGAAATGATGTGTTACGAGCAGTGCAAAGTTGGTATTCTCGGTATGCTTTGACGGATCTTCATAGCTGTGGCCGTTGACGGTCATAACCCCGTTTGTATTCTCTGTAACCACGGCCCCCTTCGGATTCATGCAGAATGTCCTGCAGGTGCAGCCTGTCACTCCGCTCCTGTACATTATCTTGCTTTCATATACCTGATCCGTGATCCGGTCCCAGATAAAAGAAGGACACTCAAATCTAATACCGATATCAACTCTGTTGTTCTTTGCCGTGATACCGAGTTTTTCGCATACTCTGGATGTCCATGCCGAACCGCTGCGTCCGGTTGCAAGTATCAGGTATCTGGCAGCCGTCGAACCGTTCTCCGTTATAACCTCCCAGCTGCCGTCCTTATTCTGCCTGATATCATCAACAGCAGTATCTGTCAAAATGTCTATATGATCCCTGATCTCCTTAACAATGTTCGACAGGATCACATAGTTTTTATCTGTGCCGAGATGCCTTACTTCCGCATCAAGCAGATGCAGATCATACTGGAGAGCCTCCCTTTTTATCTGCGAATCAACGGTATTGTATCTTTTCGAGCCCTCTCCCCCCATGGACATATTTATCTCATCCACATAGTTCATGAGCTCTATGGCCTTTTTATCTCCGACATATCTTGCCATGTCTCCGCCGAAGTTATTGGTTATATTGTATTTCCCATCCGAAAAGGCTCCCGCTCCGCCTATCCCCTCCATGATGGAGCAGCTTTTGCAGTGAATGCAGGATCTGACTTTATCACCGTCTATGGGACATGTTCTCTTATCCAGAGGCTTTCCTTTTTCAATGAGACCTATCGACAGCCCGGTCTTCAGCTTTACAAATTCATAAGCTGCAAATATCCCTCCTGCTCCGCCGCCAACTATTATCACGTCATATTTTTCTTTCATAAATATATTATTCCCTTTCTGAAAAACTTCCATACATTATACAGCTATTATACCGATCATGCCATGCAGAATCGGCTAGAGCCGATGGGCGGCTCGCCGGCAAGTCAACTTTATCGAGTCGTAGGTCTACGCTTCGCTTCGGTCGTCGCAAAGCTGACAGCCACTGGCTGTCATGCGACCCGCGGCAAGTGCAAAATATGCCCTTT
>CACZRA010000138.1 GCA_902783395.1 uncultured Lachnospiraceae bacterium | reverse complement strand
GAGATAAGCTCCTCAAGCTCCTCCTCGGAGGTGAGACCTACATTGAGATCGCCGTCGGTTGCCATGATGACGCGGTTGTTCCCGCCCTTGATGAAGTATTTTTCCGCAAGCTTATATGCCGACCTGATCCCTTCGCCGCCGTTTGTGGAGCCCTGGGCGCTGAGGTCGTTTATTGCCCGCTTGATCTCGGTATGCTTGTTTCCGGGGACGCCGGCGATCACTATATCCGACGATGAAGCGTAGGTAACAATGGATACCCTGTCGTTCTCATCAAGATCATCGACAAGCATATCAAATCCCATCTGCAGAAGAGGGAGCTTGTCATAGGAAGACATTGATCCGGAGACATCTATGAGAAATACGATGTTTGACGGGATATCATCTGTGTCGTTCAGCTCCTTCGCCTTGATGCCGAGATTAACGAGCTTTGTTTCAGTATTCCAGGGGCAGTCGATGATGGAAGCATTGACCGCGAAAGCGTCATTACGGCCGGGGCATTTATAATCGTAATTAAAATAGTTCACGAGTTCCTCGGTCCTTATCGCTCCGGACGGGATATCCGACAGGGCATAACCGTCATTTATCATCCTGCGGAGATTTGAATAGCTTGCTGTGTCGATGTCTGCGCCGAAGGTTGAAAGAGGGGATGAGCTGACATCCGTAAATGAGTTTTCAATGACACTGCTGTAGTTCTCTCCGGAATTATAACAGGGCTCTGTGTAAAAATATCCGGGGCAGAAGGATTCTTCTCCGCATGCCTGGGTACAGCTGTCTGCCGCATAAGTATCACAGGAATCATATGTATCATAACAGTCATATCCCGCGGCTTCCTCAGCCGCATATTCTGATTTCGCTGCCCCGGCAGGGTACTCAGCCTCGATATAGGAAGGTGAGGTCTCCGCTGCGCTGTCACAGGAAGCTGCGTACTTTGAGCCGCATCCTGTAAGAGATGATACAACGACGGTTCCGATAAGTAATGCTGCGATGGTTTTCTTTTTCATGGTTTTTCCTCCTTATTTGAGACGCGCCTGCGCCTGTGGTTTATCATTCTGTTTTTGAGGCTGTTTTTTGTGCCCTATGACTATATAGACGCAAAATCGGAACGTAGGTTTCGGATTTTTTAAATTTTTTTTATTTTTTTTTCGGCCCTGGATCATAACCCTGAAATACCTCCCGGGATTAATGGCGGGAGTAAAAATTGACTATGTTGACACGTTATGTTAATATTACCCCGAATGCGGACAGGGAATATCGGTTCTCCCTTCTGCAGAGCGGATTAATATGACCATGGCTCAACAGGTCGTGATCCTGCGTTCATAGCTCAGCTGGATAGAGCACAGGCCTCCGACGCCTGGTGTCGTGGGTTCGAATCCCGCTGGACGCATATATGCGCTGATTACCTTTTGAATAAGGAGGAGATAATGAGAAGAGGAAGAGGAAGAAACAGCTTTGATTTCAGGGATTTTCTGATGCAGTATTATCAGTATTTCATAGTAGGCGGTCTTTTCATCGTTCTGGTCGTTGTCCTTGCGGTCTTTTCCGTAAAACATAAGGGGAAGAAGGACAAGGATAACGAAGCCGAGGCTACTGAGGTATCAACGGAGACTGTTCTTGATGACAGCTCGGAGATCCCTCTGCCTACCGAGGAGCTTAAGGTGGATGCCTATCCCGAGGTAAACGCGCTGGTCAGCTCATATTTCACGGCAATGGCCTCCGGAGATGTGGCGACGCTTTCGACCATCTGCAGCGATCTCGATGATGCGGCAAAGATCAGGATACAGGAAAAGGCAAATTATACCGAGAGCTATGATGACCTTAAGTGCTATACAAAGCCGGGCCCCATACCGAATTCTTATATTGTCTTTGCTTATTATCAGATAAAATATGTAAATATAGATACAAAGGCTCCGGGACTTTCCTCCCTGTATGTATGCACGGATGATAATACCGGACAGCTGTATGTCTACAACGGAGATCTTTCGGAGAACGTATCAAACTATATAAAGGGTGTTGCGGCTCAGGATGATGTTGTTGCCCTTCTCAATCAGGTAGACGCGGAATACAATGCGGCTATAGAGTCGGACAATACACTGAAGGCATTCATGGATGCTCTTCCCGCAAGACTTGACGAGGCTGTTGCGGCAAGACTTGCCTCGGGAGCCACGGCGGATGCGCCTGTGGAAGAGCAGCAGAATACAGAGGTTACCGTTATGCTTACCGATGCCGTACGCATCAGGTCATCACCGGATGACTCTGATACGAGCAATGTGATCGCAAAGGCCGCGAAGGGTGATACCTACACGAAGATCGGAGAAGAGGACGGCTGGACAAAGATCCGCTATAAGGATACCGAAGCATATGTCAGCTCTGATTACGTACAGGAGGTTGATGCTGCGTCAGGGTCTGCTCCTGCCGATGCGGGAGGCGATACTTCCGCTGCGGATGCAGGAACCGTTACACCGGCGTCGGGAACCGTGACCGTAAATGAAGATTCGGTCAGGGTAAGGTCGTCTGCAGATACGAGCAGCGACGGAAATGTAATAGGCAAGGCAAATTCGGGTGAGACATATGCCCTTAAGGGTGAGGAGAACGGCTGGTATCAGATAGACTTCAAGGGTCAGCCCGGATATATAAAGGGAGATTATGCAACCAAAAATTAAGAAAACATTCTGATAGTTTCCTTAATAAATGCTTGCATTATATGATAGCTTGATGTATTATTTTCCGTGACAAAGGCGTCAATGGGAAGAGATGGATGATCTCTTCGCTTGGCGCTTTGATTTTTTAATCTATTATCTTTAGGAGGTATAAGCAATGTCATACGTAGACGAGGTATACGACTATGTCGTAGAGAAGAATCCCGCTCAGCCTGAGTTTCATCAGGCAGTCAAGGAGGTGCTGGAGTCACTCCGGGTCGTTATCGAAAAGGACGAGGAGAAGTACCGTAAGGAGGCACTTCTTGAAAGGATCACGACACCCGAGAGGGTCATCCTTTTCAGAGTTCCCTGGGTTGATGATAAGGG
>CACZRA010000137.1 GCA_902783395.1 uncultured Lachnospiraceae bacterium | reverse complement strand
TGCAGCTGGAGAAGATAAATAACAACATGTGGGCCTAGCAGATCATAAGCATGCAGCTTCCGTGCTCGCACGGGAAGCTGGGTGCTTATGAGATGCTCATAAACACGAGCAAGGAGCGTGATAACGCGGATTGCGAGTGTTTATAGGAGTGCGGAAGCTGCGTAAGCAGCGGAGCGCTCCGTGAGGCCCACATAGAGTAAAATGAAGCTGGGTGCTTATGAGATGCTCATAAACACGAGCAAGAAGCGTGATAACGCGGATTGCGAGTGTTTATAATGTATTTTTTTTTCAGGCAGGTATGTCGGAACTGGCAGACGAGACAGACTCAAAATCTGTTATCCGTAAGGATGTGTGGGTTCAAGTCCCACTACCTGCATTGAATACATAAATAGAAGAAATAAGGATGTTTATCAGATGAACTCAGACCTGATAATAAAAGCTGATGAATTGCTTGATCCCGCCGATTATCCCGAAGGACAGCATGATCTTGTTGAAGAACTGAATAAAAAGATCGAACTGTGCATGGGTATCATTACCGGCCTCGGCAAGGAGTATCATACGATCTGGATCGTCAACTCAAATGATCTCACCATGCGTCTTTACAGGACTACCGGAGAGAGCACGTCAAGGGGCGCGGTGGAGTTCGGCCAGACATACAATAATTATGACAGGACCATGGAGGCGTACATAGATACTTATGTTGCGGACAGGGCAGACAGCATACTCCGTGAGGTAAGATCCGATGTAGTCCTTGACCATATCAGAAACGGTGATCTCTATACCGTTGACTATATGAGACTTTCGGATGACGGTTCCCTGACATATCATCAGATGGCCTTTGCGCTTGCGGGCGATCCCGGTAAGGCCGATTATTTCATCCTGGCATACAGAGACATAGACAAGTCGATCCGGAAGCATATCAAGGATAAGCAGTATCTTCATGAGCAGCTCGATATAGTCGCGGCATTGAGCCGTGATTACTACAATGTTTTCAAGATAGATATCAATACGGGAATGGTGGTCATCCTGAAGCTTGACGGTTATGTCACTAAGGGCATGGGCAAGCCGGGTGACAAGGAGTACACATATGATGTGCTCTGCAGACAGTACGTAAAGGACCGTGTATACTCGGAAGACCAGCCTGCCATGTATGAGGCCATGTGCTTTGATACCGTATGTGCAAAGGTCCGTGAGATGGACGAGTATGTCTCAAGCTACCGTGTCCTGGATAACGGTGAGGTGCATTATTACCAGTTTACCTATCTGCCGCTCAATCCCGCGAATCTTTCGGCGGGCATACTGGCAGCGTTTAAGAACGTGGATGATGTCGTAAGGTCGGCAAGGGAGAGGGAAACCCTTGCGATACTTGCCGAGACCGATATCATGACCGGGATACTTAACAGGGGCAGCGGTGAGCGTAAGGTAAAGGACGCGGTCGCAAACGGAAAGACAGGCATGCTCTGTATCCTTGACATCGATGATTTCAAATATATTAATGATAATTTCGGACATGATGTCGGGGATAAGGTCATAAGGGGGATCGCCGATATCATAAGCAACGAGTTCAGGGAACGGGATATTATTTTCAGGCTCGGCGGTGATGAGTTTGCCGTGTTCGCTTACAACATAGACAGCGAAGATGCGGGAAGAGTCATGATAGAGCGTGTATTCTCAAAGGTGGGATCCATGGATATACCGGAGCTTAAGGAGCACGTGGTCTCTGTGAGCGCCGGAGCCGCCCTGATAGATGAGGACGTAAGGCCCGGCTTTGAGGAGCTTTATAAGATGGCGGACAGCGGTGTTTACAGAGCCAAAAAGATCGATGGCTGCGCCGTTGCGTTCCATGATTCAGAACTTTACGACTGAACGTGTCAGCACACCAGGTCCGCAGAATGCCGGATCCCGGCGTGCGTTTCCGCTTTCTTGCACATAGACTAGGGAGGAAAATATGTCGGAAAAAAAGATAATGCTCGGCAACGCCGCGATCGCGAGGGGAGCATGGGAAGCGGGGGTAAAGGTATCTGCCGCATATCCCGGAACACCCAGTACGGAGATATCGGAAAATCTCGTGAAATACCCCGATGTATATGCTGAATGGTCACCCAATGAAAAAGTTGCCGCCGAGGTAGCTATAGGTGCTTCCATGGCGGGCGTTCGCTCCATGGTGTCAATGAAGCATGTGGGACTCAATGTCGCCAGCGATCCGCTGTATTCCGTTTCTTATATAGGCGTGAACGGCGGTCTTGTTTTCTGTGTGGCCGATGATCCCGGTCTTTATTCTTCCCAGAACGAGCAGGATACAAGGCTCATCGGCAGATCGGCACATATTCCCGTGCTTGAGCCCTCCGACTCTCAGGAGGCACATGATCTTACAAAGCTTGCCTTCGAGCTCTCGGAAAAATATGATACACCCGTGATACTTCGTACTACCACAAGGATCGGACATTCACAGGGAACAGTGGAGCTTTCTGAAAGAGTCGTTCCGGAGGATAAGCCTTACGAGCGCAATGTCATGAAGAATGTCATGATGCCCGGGATGGCAAAGGGAAGGCACGTATATGTGGAGGAGCGGGAGAAACGCATGGCAGAGGATGCCTCCTCCATGGATATAAACCGCATTGAAATGGGAGATACCGGTATGGGCTTTATTGCGAGCGGGATAGCCTACCAGTATGTGAAGGAGGTATTTCCCGAAGCGTCGGTGCTTAAGCTTGGTCTGGTCTATCCGTTACCCGAAAAGCTGATAAAAGAATTTGCGTCAAAGGTGGACAGGCTCATAGTGTTTGAAGAGCTTGAGCCTTTCATTGAAACATACCTCCGCTCATGGGGAATAGAGTGCGAAGGCAAAGAGCTGTTTACCCTGCAGGGAGAGTATTCGGCGAATATGCTCCGTGAAAAGCTTAAGGGTGAAGCGGCGGAGTACAAAGCCGCAGAGGTTCCGAACCGGCCGCCTATACTCTGTCCCGGCTGTCCTCACAGGAGCACTTATTATGTTCTCAAAAAGCTCGGGATACACGCCTCGGGAGATATAGGCTGCTATACACTCGGAGCGGTAGCGCCTCTCAGTGTCGTGGATACAACGGTCTGCATGGGGGCGTCGATCTCTATGCTGCATGGCATGGAGAAGGCAGCGGGAAGGGACTTTATTAAGAACTGGGTCGCGGTGATAGGTGACTCTACCTTCATGCATACGGGAATAAATTCCCTGATGGATCTGTCATACAACCGGTCCACGGGAACAGTGATCATCCTTGATAATTCCACGACGGGAATGACCGGACATCAGGACCACGCGGCAACGGGCAGGACGCTTGACGGTACGGAGGTTCCCGCCATATCCATATATAAGCTCTGCAAGGCTGTGAACATAGAGAATGTCGTAGAGGTTGATGCCTTTGATATAAAGGAGCTTGAAAGAGTGGTTAAAGAGGAGACCGCACGCGATGAGCTTTCCGTTATCATCGTATGTGCTCCCTGTGCGCTGCTCAAGGGACAGAAATTCCCCTATAAGGTTAAGGCTGTTTCGGAAAAATGCAGGAAGTGCGGCATGTGTCTGAAGCCGGGGTGTCCTGCGATAAAGAAAAGGGCGGACGGAACCGTAGAGGTGGACGATACGCTCTGCAACGGATGCGGGCTTTGTACGCAGCTCTGCAGCTTCGGGGCGCTGGAAAGATACGAGGTTTAGTTATTGGATATTAAGGATCTGGCAATCCTGAGACCCATCATTATCGCCGTTGTGGCGTTTGGAATAGTCGCTTTCTTACTCAGGAAGAACTCGAGCCTGAGCAAGAGGATGCACCGCAGATATCTCCTGCGGCTTGTACTTCTTGCGATCATCTTTGCATGCATTTTTGATGCTTTCAGGATAATGGATCCCTCTTTGAGAATAAACAATATCCTCCTCAAAGGCTCCGCGCTCATAGTTGCTATCCTCGGTTTTGCTGCCCAGGAGGCTATCAGTGATATTATTTCCGGTCTTCTCATCAGCATCCATAAGCCCTTTGAGATAGGAGACAGGATCGTTGTGGAGGGACAGGATCCCGGGGTCGTGGAGGATATCACTCTCCGTCATACCGTTCTCAGAGTGTATGACGATATCAGGATAGTTGTTCCGAACAGTGTGCTGAATTCCAAGGTCGTAACGAATACCAGCTATAAAAGAACTGACAGGCGCGGGATACATCTTCAGTATTCCGTAGCTTATGATACGGATGTCCACAGAGCAATGGATATTATCCGTGACTGCGTAGTTGAGAGTCCCTACACGCTGAGTGTGGAGAATAACGGGATAATAGAGGATTCCGGACCGGTATACTTCCTGAAGTTTGCTGAAAGCGCCCTGATGCTTGATACTACGATCTGGGTCACAAGGGCCACCAGTACCTATGTGGCGACCACCGACGTTAATCTGAGAGTCAATGAAGCCTTCAAACAGAATGGTATCGAGATACCGTACAATTACCTGAATGTCGTAAGCTATGAGGGCAGCAAGGGAGATGCAGAGTCAAAGAAAGAAGTGACAAAGAATAAAACCCAGCCCTCCAGACGTCACTACAGGACAAATACGATAAGACTTGCCGCAGATAACAGTAATATAGACGATGCCATAAAAACCGCACAGAGATTCGCCAGAAAGCAGAATATAGGGGAGCATGAGACGATGCAGCTGGAGCTTCTGTGTGAAGAATCCATAGGCATAGTCGGGACCATGGTGGATGATGTCAAGACGGAATTCTGGATCGAAGGCAGCGGATATAAATACCGGATCCATCTCAGATTTGACGCGAAAATCGGAAGCAAGGAATATCAGAAACTCATCAATCTCTCATCAGCCGGAAAGAATGAAGCGGTAAAGGGCTTTGCCGGCAGGATCTGGGAGGTCGTGGTAATGGGACTGGACAGCAATAACGCAAATAAGGGGAGCGGAGAAAGCTTTGAATGGCAGCTCAGCAATAACAGGATAAACGAAGAGGAGATCGGAGAGTCGATACTCGCTGCCGTTGCTTCCGATGTGAAGGTCAGTATTACAGGGGAGCGTGTTGAGTTCCTTGTGATAAAAACGAATAAAGCCTGAGAAGCCGAAGACCATAACCTGTCAGGAAGAGGGAAGACAGCAGTATAATATATATGTCTTAAGTGAGAGGGGGGACATTTATGTCAGATATCAGACCGCTTTCTTTCGATGAAATAAAGGAAAGATTTCACGCAGCCTTAAGCGGCGGACGGATATATGTGTGCTATCAGGCTCAGATAAACCACATCACGGGCCGCATGACCGGAGCAGAGGCGCTCATGCGCTGGAACGATCCGGAGCACGGCCCCCAGCAGCCTTCGGATTTCATACCGCAGCTCGAAGAAGCCGGATATATCCTTGAAGCCGATCTTTTTGTGTTCAGAGAAGTGTGTTCCCTTTTAAGCTACTGCAGGAGCCATGAACTTACGACGGTTCCCGTCTCCGTAAACATGTCCCGCTATGATATTTATAATAATAATAAATACGTTGAGGAAATAGAAAAGATCCGTAAGGAATACGGGGTCCCGGTAGATCTGCTTCGGATCGAGATAACGGAGAGCTCTGCCATAGGCGGGCTTGAGCTTATCACTTCGGTCCTGGACCAGCTTCATGAAATAGGCTATATGGTGGAAATGGACGATTTCGGGAGCGGGTATTCATCTCTTAATATTCTTAAGGATCTCAATGTAGATGCGATAAAGCTGGATATGAAGTTCCTCGGCGGAGAGATAGGCGGAAGAGGCGGAACGATAATAAGCTCAATGGTACAGATGACCAAATGGCTTAAGACACCTGTCATAGCCGAGGGAGTAGAGACCCTGGAGCAGGCTGATTATATGAGGAGCATAGGCTGCTACAACATACAGGGGTATCTCTATGCAAAGCCTGTGGAAAAAGATGAATTCCTTAAGATGGCTGAAAAATATGATTATGAGCCGGAGTATAAGGGGGCAGGCCTTCTCAATGATATAGATACGGGAAAATTCTGGAATCCCGAGTCGATGGAAACCCTGCTTTTCAATAATTTCGTGGGACCTGCCGCGATCTTCACCTACAAGAACGGCAGCACGGAGATGCTGCGGGTGAACAATAAGTACATCAGGGAGCTCGGCATGAACTCCGATGAGAAGACTGTTCTCGAAGGATCGCTCTATGACGGGATGGATGAAAAGGACAGCCGGGCTTTTGAAGCGGCCATAAAGAGGGCTATTTCCACAAGAAATGAGGAAGAATGTGAAAGCTGGCATGAGGTTCATTCCGAATGCTGCGGTTATGACAGGGTGTGCATAAGGAGCAGCATGCGTCTTATCGGTGAATCGGGAGAGCAGTATTTATTCTACGTCACCATAAGGAATATAACGGCGGAAAAGATCAGGTACGCCGCTCTGGAGGATAACGAAAAGAAATTCAGTATGGCAATTGAGCATACCAACACCTTCGCCTGGGAATACGAGATAGCCACAAAAAAGATGCGCCCCTGCTCAAGATGCAGAAGGGAGCTCGGGCTTCCGGCGGTGATAGATGATTATCCGGAGCCGCTTATTGAAAACGGGTTCTTCCCCGAAGATGTAGCGGAGAAATACAGAGAATGGATGATAAAGATCGATGGCGGTGAGCAGCATATCGAAGGGATCTTTCCTCTCACAGCCGACAGGGTGCCCTTTATGATACGCTATACGGCCGAGTACGACGAAAACGGGAGACCCTATAAGGCATACGGCTCGGCTACCGAGGTTAAGGGATACGATATGTCCTGGTACAAAAAGAAGGCCCCGGCAGAATAAACTGTCCGGGACCGGGATGCAGCCGGGAAGACTTTGTGTTACGGCTCCTCCCGGCGTTTCTTTAAGGATATATTCCTTACTCCGACTATGAGCTGCGGTCCGTCCTTTTCCTGGACCATGGCGGCTTTAAGCCGTACAAATAATGGGCTGCCGTTTATCATCAGATGGTAATCAAGAGTATATTCCCCGTGCTCCTTTATATCGGTTAAGATGTTTTCCTTGGAGAAAGCCTTGTCAAACATCTCATAGTCCTCGGGGACTATCAGATCCACAACCTCTTTTCTGGATTTTGAGAAGAAATCATAGCCTATCTTATCAAGCCCCAGCTTTTCATAACCGCTCTTTGCTCCGTACTGTACAAATCTGTCCGTCTCGGGATCGACCGTATAGATGGCGATATAATCACCTGCGAGAGCGGAGATCCTCGCGTACGTTATCTGCTCCTCCTTCATACGCTCCAGTGCTTCCTGCTGCCTCATCTGTGCGTCGACATTATTGACACCGACGATAATGAATCTGTCATCGGTACTCATCCTGAGTGCCTTCATGTTCACATAGACAGGCTCTTCGTTCAGCATGAGCCGGTATGTCATGGTGAAGGAGCCGTAGGAGTTTATCGAATTGATAATGTTCTCTTTTGTGAAGGCAGAGACGAACCTTTCGGAATCGTCTTTATACAGAAACTGCAGTGCATCCTTCCGGCTGGTCTCAAAGAAATCGGTGCCCCTTTTTCCCACTGCAAGCTCATCGCCTCCCATGCCGGGAAGATATTCGACATAATCCTCGGTCTCAAGGTTGACATGATAAAGATCGATATAGTCTGCGGACAGGCTGTTGGCCACATCCGCGTAGGTTATACCCTGCTCCGTTTCCTTTACTATACCCATGACTACCACGACGCAGGCGGAAAATCCGGTAACGGGGTTTACGGCTACACGGCGCACAAATGAGTGTACCCTGGATTCGTGTCCTATCTTTTCGTCGATAAATACCTTCTCGCCGGTTTTAGAGCACTTCTTCAAAGCCTTGATAAAGCCGTTATCCGCATCAAGATCAATGTCATCGTAACTGAGCGAGACACCTACGCCGCCTTTATATGATGCCCTTTCAAGAAACTCTTTGTATGCTCTGTTGCATCTGACAACCTTGAAACGGTACTCATCCGATTCGATAATGGCCATCGGCATGGTATCAAAGTATCGGCCGAATTTTTCCGTGGCATCGCTCCCGACGCTGGACATATCGTAAAGGTTTATTCGTCCCAGAGATTCAAAATAACCTGCCTCCATGGGATTCTCAAAGCCTATCTGTCTGCCTTCTTCATATCTTTTCAGTATCTCCTCAAAGGGGACGGGCTTGCAGAAATGATAACCCTGAAGCTTTGTGCATCCGACATCACGCAGGAATTCAACCTGATCCTCGCGCTCTACACCCTCGGTCACGGTATCTATCCCGAGACCGACAGCCATTTTTATGAGCTCCGTGATGATGATCCTGCTCCTGTCGGAATTGTCGAACTGCTTCATGAAACGCATGTCGAGCTTTATGAGGTCAAAGCTCATGGTCTGAAGAAGATCAAGGGACGAATAACCGCTTCCGAAATCGTCCATCCAAACCTGAAATCCCAGACTCTGGAAACGCTCTACCTGCTCCTTCATAAAGCCGATATCGCTTCCGATCACGCTTTCGGTTATTTCGATGGTAAGCTTCGAATGATCTATCCCCGCGGCATCGAGGCGGCTCACTATCTCATCTACTATGTCACACTGGTCAAAATCGGTTCTTGAAAGGTTAACGGATACGGGGACAACATACAGCCCGGCTCTGACCTGTGCCTTTATGCGTTCTATTATCCGGTCAACAATATACAGATCCACTCTGTATATCTGCTTTGAATCCTCCAGTATCGGTATGAAATCGGCGGGAGAGAGCATGCCCCTTTCGGGGTCTATCCATCTGGCGAGAGCCTCCTCGTCACAGACCATTCCGCTTGCGGCGCGGATTATCGGCTGGTAAAAGGCCTTGATCCAATGCTCATCCAGCGCCCTGTCAAGATTATAAAGGATATACTGGTAGTTGTTTTCGTATGCCAGCATTTCCTCATCAAAGTATTTGAATCCGGATTTATTAAGCGCCTTTATCGAATTGCAGGCCTTTCTTGCCCTGTCGCATGAAAGACCGGGTTCCACGACTCCCATGGAATCCGAATAGATGCCGATCCTTACGGAAAAGCTCTTGTCACCGCTGAGCTCGGAAAACTCTTCAAATATGGCATCAAGCTCCTTTTCGAGAGAAGAGGCTTCCGTAAAAAATGCAAAATTATCCTGAGAGATGCGGCAGATATTGCTTTCTCCGAAATGTCCCGAGAGGATCCCGGCAAAGCCCTTTAATACCCTGTCCCCTGCGGCAAATCCGTGTTTTTTGTTATAGAATTTCATGCCGTTGAAATCGGTGAAGCCGATGACAAAGCTTCCGTCCTTTTCGGGAGCCTTATCCCTGTGTTCCTTAACAAGCAGGAAGAAATATGCTCTGTTAGGAATGCCAGTTAGCATATCATAATGTTCATTCTGATAGCCGTCCATTTTCCCTCCGTAAAGATGATTTAATTTCTGATTATATCATGTCTGCCTGATTTATATCAATTACATCAGTTTTCGTGCAGACAAGGGGCAAAATAAATTTGCTATTTTCTTTATTTTTACGTATATATAGTCGAGACAGGTATTATTTTAATTCCGGTATTCCGGAATGAAGAAGCCTGGATCCTGGAGAAGAACGACATCCGTAAAAACGTGCCGGATGGATACAAAGGAGGAATAAAATGAGAAAGAATGTTACGGTAAGGATTTTATGTGCAGTGATGACCGCGATGCTTTTTATGCTCGCCACTGCCTGCGGCAATAAAGCGGCCGGAGAAAGCAGCGCGGCTGCAAAAGAAGAGGAAGCGAAGAAGAATATGGGAAACCCCTGGGTGGATATCACCGAAGCAGAGGCGCAGGAAATAATACCGAGGCTTTTTGTCGCGCCCGAGGGTTCAACGTCCCAGGTCTGGATGAAATGCGAGGCTCTCGGTGATACCGAAAAGGGGATCAGCCCGGTGGTGCAGCTCAGCTTTATGCTTGACGGCATGGACTTTACGGCAAGGGCACAGTCCGGGGTGGATGAGAATGCGGATATAGCGGGGAATTACGTGGAGTGGTCAGACGGTCCCGATGAGGTGACACTTTCAACCTGGGGAGGCGGAAATATGACGGGCAAGACCTGCCGTGCCGAAACCGGGACAGGATATGTCGATCAGATCACCTGGTACGATGTCGAGATCGGGATCTTGTATTCTCTTTCCGTAGCCGCAGAGGATCTTGACGGCTTTGACATTCAGGCTGTGGCAGAGAGCATGGCTCCTGCTGAGGAATTCATGCCAGGTTCCTTTGTGGAGGAGAAGGCAGGCAAGGAAAGCTTTGAAAGCTATGAAGAGCTCATTTCTTACCTGGAAAAGGATAACGGTTATACCTACTTTAAGCTTGAGGGATATGACGGAGAGCTTCTTGCCGTGACCGAGGAAACCTTCGATGATCTTGACGGACACAGGGCATCCATAGATGCGACGTTTTACGGAGAGAGAGACGGACAGATACGCTTTGTAGGCAATGCTTTCAGCGACGGTACAGCCTATCCTATACGGTGTGACGGAGAACTGATATATAATGCGGGCAATCATGAGTACAATTCGCAGTTCATGAATACGACGGGGGATGCGCTTATCGTCAAGGATTACATCCATGTGGATTATGACGAAAGCGGGACACCGACGTATTCCGGTTTCCGCAGAGAGACTAATGCATCCGACAGTGTGGATATACCGTCAGATAAGGCAGAAGCCGAGAAGCTGTTCGGATCTTTGGTGGATGAAATGGGTAAAAAGCCGGTGATGGACTTTACGGTCATAGAGTGACCGGCAGACCGCTCCGAAGGCAGTAAAAATAATCCGGGGCTCCGGATCGTCCGGAGACAGTCAGGAGGCAGACATGGCAAAATATACGATAATTGACAGAAAAACAGAAACTCAGAAGACGTTGAACGGGACGTCGGCCTGGAACCTCACCGGCTCCTCCATGAGGAATGCAGAGACAGATGATCAGAAAAAAAGGATCCTGTCTGATTATCTAAACGGGATACAGGGCAATGTGGACATGAAGAACGCTGACAAAGCCTTCAAAAAAAGATATGCCCGGAAATATGAAGAATTGATCTCATGGCAAAGTCTCAGCGGTTATAATGGAAGAACATGAAGGAGGGGGATAATGAGCAAAAGAAGAAAGAAGAAAGCAATATCATCGGAGAGTAGAACCTGTTTTATTTTTGCCGTAGCATTCCTGGTGATCGGTATAGGCAGTATAATCTACGGCAAAAAGTTCCATCATTCGACAGATATGGTATCGATAGATGATATCGTTACAGGTCAGGTTGCGACCGTCATCTCAGTGGAGAAGCAGGACAGAAACCTTTCAAACAACGATAAAGAGCGTGAAAAAAAGAAGGGTTATTCGGATGATGAGATACGCTGGCAGTATTATGTAGTTTATTCGGTTGATGTAGATGGGAAGGAATACACGTATGACACCGTCAAACCTTACACGGATGAAGGAATATCAAAGCCGGAGGTCGGGGATACGGAGGTCATAAATTATGCATTCAAGGATGGTAAATTCATTCCTCATCCCGAGACGCAGGAGGTCAACGGGACGGTCATCGCGGGATGGTTCCTTGTGATACTTTCGTTCATTGCAGCGGGGATAGGACTTTTTCTCAGAAAATAGGCTAAGGGGAATTGTACTTTTCCATATCGATGAGTCCCTCGGACCTGGCCACGATCAGCGTGACTGCCATGTCCCCTGTGGTATTTGAGGCGGTGCGGAACATATCAAGCAATGAATCCACGCCCATTATGAATCCGACAGCCTCGATCGGAACTCCGATCTGATTGAGCAGGACTCCCAGACATACAAGTGAAGCTCCCGGCACTCCAGGAGTGCCGAGAGAGAGCATCAGGATCGTAAATATTATGGACAGCATGGCGGAGGAAGGCACAGTCACTCCACAGATCTTAGCCAGGAACAGAGCGGCCAGGGCAAGATGTATGCTGGTGCCGTCCATATTGACCGTTGCGCCGAGGGGGATGGAAAAACCGCAGACCTTAGGTGAAACACCGAATTTTTCTATACAGATCCGCATATTTTCAGGCATGGCAGCGCTGCTCGAGCTCAGCGAAAAAGAAGTCAGCATGCCGATCCAGTCCTTCTGATAAAATCTTACCGGATTCAGTCTGCCGAAAAGCAGGAGGAGCAGGCCGTATATTATCATCATGGCCAAAAGAGCGGCAACCTCTGTGCCTGCCATGGAGAGCATTGCCAGGATCGAACCCGTACCGGTCCGGATCATCATCGAGGTTACGGTACAGAAAACCGCAAAGGGAATAAGCTTTGATATCAGTGCGGTAACGGTCAGGAACAGCTCGTTGCAGGCTTCGAGTATCTCCTGGAGAACCTTTGTGTACCGGCCTATCATGCCTACCGCCGTTCCCAGAAGCACCGCGAGGAAGATTATCTGCAGAGTATCCGAATCAACAAACGGCTGCAGGAGATTGGACGGGATTATATTTACTACTGTCTTCAGGATTGAAGTGTCAACGTTGGTGTTTACGGATATCTCAATACTCTCCATTGTTCCCTGAAGGGCCATGCCCCATTCCCCAGGTCCGGCTAAGGAGAACATGCCCATCCCGATACAGACCGCTATGATCGTGGTGAATATATACATCCCCATAACCTTTGCCCCTATCTTTCCCAGCTGAGAAAGACTGGAGAACTGCGAAATACACGTGACTATTGAAAAGAATACAACCGGGCCTACCACGATCTTCAGGGCATTTATGAACATGGTCCTGACCGGAGAAAGAAAGAAATGATCGATCCCGTCATTTATGCCGGAAGGAAGAAAGCTCCGGCACAGGATACCGATGATCATGGCAGAAGCAAGAGCAATAAGAGTGGCGTACACGGCATTATGCTCACTCTGTTTTGTCTGTATCCTTACCCGGTTTACGCCGTCCTTGTGGATATACTTAAGATCCTTTCCGTAAGCCTTCATTATCAGGGTGCGTATGGCTTCCTCCGAATCTTCCTCCATGATATGTACGGCTGTATCGATATCTCCGTGTTTCAGGCTTTCCAGTTCACTGCCCTTCGCTTCGATCTCTATGATCACATCGGAAAGGAAGCGGCGTACTTTGACCGCCACATCCGTGCCTTCCGTCATGTGATCCTTCATCACGACCAGGACCTCTTCGCATACCAGCTCGGTCTTGTTTATTTCTTTTGGGCTGATGTGATATTCCCGGATTGACGAGCGTATGAACTCTGTGCATTTTTCAAAAAAATCGGATGTACCCGCTTCA
>CACZRA010000136.1 GCA_902783395.1 uncultured Lachnospiraceae bacterium | reverse complement strand
TGCATAAAAAAAATAACTCTAAAAAAATAAATGATCAGATATGGAATTTCCTGGTTACAGATTAATGATCAAAATCCGAAACTTCCTTTCAACAGCTGAATCATCCGAAATATATTACCATGTTTTACTCATCTCTTCAAAAACAATTTTTTGATTCCGACATCAGAATCGAAACGGAGTTGTCCGCATCCCCATCTTATGAACTTCAGATATGGTTTACTGCTGCAGCGAGTCTGTTAAGCGCTTCCTTCCAGGTGGCAGCGGGGCAGGCGGCATTGAACCTCTGGAAGAAAGAACCTGATTCGCCGAAGATAAAGCCCGCGTCAAGCCACAGCTTTGCCTTGTTCCTGATAAGGTCCTCCAGAGCGTTCCTGTCAAGCCCCAGACCGGAGCAGTCCACCCAGGGCAGATATGTTCCCTCCGGATGTGTCATATGGAGCACGGGGCATTTTTCGGACAGATATTTTTCCATAAAGATGATATTGTCATAAATATAAGATACCAAAGCATCGACCCAGCCGTCGCATTCCGTATACGCGGCCTTCATGGCGGCAAGCCCGGTTACCGGTATCTCCGCGTATCCGGTGGAATATATGGCACGCTTCACGGCTTTCCTTATCTTCTCATCATGTGCTATCACCTCTGCTATCTGAAGCCCTGCGATATTGAAGGTCTTGGAGGGGGAGGTGAAGGTGAGGGATCCCATCTCAAACTCAGGGGATATCGACGCAAAGGGAATGTGTTTATTATCCTCATAGACAAAGTCGGCATGTATCTCATCAGAGAATACCGTCACGCCATGCGAAAGACAGATATCGCCGATCTTTTCAAGCTCATCCCTCTTCCATACCCGTCCCACGGGATTATGAGGTGAGCAGAGAATATATACTTTTACATCATTATCCTTTATCTGCTTTTCAAAGCAGTCAAAATCAATGAAATAATGTCCTTTGTCATCATGCTGCAGCACATTGCGGACAAGGGTACGGTCATTATCACGGACGAGTGAGGCAAAGGGATAGTAAACAGGCTCCGATATCATGACCGCGTCACCGGGCACAGTAAGGGCACGTACAGCCTGTGTAAGCGCAAATACAACGCCCGGGGCGAAGACCAGATCCCCGGGATCATATGCGTAGCCGTGCCTTCGCTCAAGCCAGCCGCACACGATCTTCTTATCCTCATATTTTTCCTTCGTATAGCCGAAGAAGCCCTGCTCCGCGGCCTCTTTAACTGCCCTGACTACGGGTTTGGGGGATCTGAAGTCCATATCCGCTACCCAAAGCGGCAGCTCATCCTCTGCATGATGACTTTCCGCCGCAAAATCCCATTTCAGGGAGTTTGTGTTTCTCCTGTCATATACCTTGTCAAAATCATATTCCATACTGTTATGCTCCCTTCAGATCTTATCTGATGAGCATGATATCACCCTTTGATCCTTTCCGTCCATCGGGATCTATTCCGCGTCTATGGTTGACACTCCAAGGGTCATCTCCTCAAGGACATCGAGAAGCATGCGGACGGTATCAAGGGATGTCAGCATCGCCACATTGTGATCCGCGGCGCAGTGCCTTATGGCTACACCGTCTCCGTAATGCACTCCGGAAAGTATCGCACGGGTATTTATCACATAGCTCACATAACCCGCGCGGATGGAATCAAGTATCTCCTCGCTGCCCTCGCTGGGCTTATGCCTGATCCTGGTCCTTATCCCGGCGTCCTTCAGATATTTACCGGTAAGCGTCGTGGCCTCGATATTAAAGCCCATATCATAAAACCTTCGCACCAGGGGTATGGTCTCGATCTTGTCCTCATCTGCCACACTGACGACTACGGTGCCGTAATTCTTAAGCTTAAGTCCCGATGCTACCATGGCCTTATAGACCGCACGGTGAAGCTTCCTGTCATATCCTATCGCCTCTCCCGTAGACTTCATCTCCGGTGAGAGATAAGCGTCCATACCGTGGAGCTTGGAGAAGGAAAACACCGGAACCTTTACATAGTATCTTTCTTTTTCCTTCGGATATATCTCAGTTATCCCCTGCTCCTTCAGGCTGACCCCCAGGCTTACAAGGGTAGCAATATCGGCAAGTGCATAGCCCGTAGCCTTTGACAAAAACGGCACCGTCCTTGATGACCTCGGATTGACCTCTATGATAAATACGTTATCCTCCTCATCCACGATGAACTGGATATTAAAGAGGCCGCGTATGCCTATGCCGAGTCCCAGCTTTTCCGCGTGATCAAGGATGGTCGCCCTTACTTTATCCGAAATGCTGTAGGGCGGATATACACTGATGGAATCACCGGAATGCACTCCCGTACGCTCCACAAGCTCCATTATGCCGGGCACAAAAACCTGCGTGCCATCGCAGACAGCGTCCACCTCGACTTCCTTGCCCTTTATGTATTTATCAACAAGCACCGGTTTATCCTCGTTAACCTCCACGGCGCTCTTTAAGTATTCAAGAAGCTCCTCTTCCTTTCCTACTATCTGCATGGCCCGTCCGCCCAGGACGAAGCTGGGACGCACCAGCACAGGATAACCGGCTTCCTTTGCGGCTTCCACGCCCTCTTCTATGGAGGTCACGGCCCTTCCCTTCGGCTGGGGTATGTGAAGCTCCTCCAGAAGCTTCTCAAAAAGCTCCCTGTCCTCAGCCCGGTCTATGGCGTCACAGTCAGTTCCCGTGATCTTCACTCCCCTGGCGCTGAGCCTGTCCGCCAGGTTTATGGCCGTCTGCCCTCCGAGTGTAGCGATGACACCCTCAGGCTTTTCCATCTCTATGACATTCATCACGTCCTCTACAGTCAGGGGCTCGAAGTACAGCTTGTCGGAGCAGGTATAGTCGGTCGATACGGTCTCAGGATTGTTGTTTATAATTATCGCCTCATAGCCTGCCGCCTGTATCGTCTGCACGGCATGAACGGTGGAGTAATCAAATTCAACTCCCTGGCCGATACGGATCGGTCCCGCACCCAGCACTATCATCTTCTTCCTGTCCGATATCACGGACTCGTTCTCCTCCTCATAGGTGGAGTAGAAATACGGCACATAGCTCTCAAACTCGGAGGCGCAGGTATCTATCATCTTGTATACAGGGACTATGCCCTTTTCCTGCCTTAATGCAAATATCTCCTCTTCGCTGTATCCCCAGAGCGATGCTATCTCCTTATCGGAAAATCCCATCCTTTTGGCTTCATACAGGCTGTCCTCATCATCCACTGAGGATTTAAGCCTGTCTTCCTCTTCGCATATATTCCTCAGCTTACGTATGAAGAATGCATCTATACCAGAAGCCCGGATGATCTTTTCCACATCAGTACCGCGCCTTAATAGCTCCGCTATGGCAAAGACCCTGTCATCGGTACCGGTGTGTATATAGCTTATCAGCTCATCAACAGACATCGGATCGAATTTTGCATCATAAAGATGGTAATGCCCGGTCTCAAGCGACCTCACTGCCTTCAGCAGGCTTTCCTCAAAGGTGCGCCCTACACTCATGACCTCGCCCGTAGCCTTCATCTGGGTAGACAGGGAATTATCCGCATCGCTGAATTTATCAAACGGGAAGCGGGGCATCTTGGTTACCACATAGTCCAGCGTTGGCTCAAATGAGGCCGGTGTATTTGCAAGCTTTATCTCATCAAGGGTCATCCCGACGCCGATCTTCGCGGAAACCCTGGCTATGGGATAGCCGCTGGCCTTTGAAGCAAGGGCTGAGGATCTCGAGACCCTGGGATTTACTTCTATCAGATAGTATTGAAAGGAACCGGGATCAAGGGCAAACTGCACATTACAGCCGCCTTCTATCTTAAGCGCCCTTATCACCTTCAGCGCACTGTCGCGGAGCATATGGTATTCCTTGTTCGTAAGTGTCTGCGAAGGGCATACCACAATAGAATCCCCCGTATGGATACCGACGGGGTCAAGATTTTCCATGTTGCAGATAGTGATGGCGGTATCGTTCTTATCCCTCATCACCTCATACTCTATCTCCTTGAAGCCTTTGATGCTCTTTTCAATAAGCACCTCCTTTACAGGCGAGAGATCAAGGCCGTTCTCCATTAAGGGTATGAACTCCTCTTCGTTCTCCGCAAAGCCTCCGCCGGTGCCGCCAAGCGTGAAGGCGGGACGGAGCACCACGGGAAAGCCTATCTCACGGGCTATCTCAAGCCCCTCGGATACGCTGCCCGCTGTCTCAGAGGGGAGCACGGGTTCACCAAGCTCCTCACAAAGCTCCTTAAACATCTTCCTGTCCTCGGCACGCTCGATCGATTCACTCTTCGTTCCCAGAAGCTCCGCACGGCACTCCGCAAGGATCCCTTTCTTTTCAAGCTGCATCGCAAGGTTTAGCCCGGTCTGTCCTCCTATGCCCGGAAGTATGGCATCAGGCCTCTCGTGGCGTATGATCTTTGCTATATATTCCAGGGTAAGCGGCTCCATATAGACCTTGTCCGCGATCTTCGTGTCCGTCATTATGGTGGCAGGATTGGAATTGCACAAAACAACCTCATATCCCTCTTCCTTCAGCGCAAGGCAGGCCTGTGTCCCCGCATAATCAAATTCCGCAGCCTGTCCAATGACTATGGGGCCGGAGCCTATGACCATGATCTTATTAATATCTGTTCTCTTGGGCATCTCTCAATCCTCCATCAGTCCGATAAACCTGTCAAAAAGGTATGCGCTGTCCTGCGGACCGGGCGCGCTCTCGGGATGGTACTGCACCGAAAATGCCCTGTCCCTTTCGCAGCATACGCCTTCTATCGTATCGTCCAGCAGATTGATATGTGTTATCTCAAGCGGTGTATCTTTCAGACTGTCGTTTAAGACAGCAAATGAATGGTTCTGTGATGTGATCTCTATCTTCTGTGTCTTAAGATTCCGTACCGGATGGTTGCCGCCTCTGTGCCCGAATTTGAGCTTGTAGGTCTTTGCCCCGTAGGCCAGTGACAGGATCTGATGCCCGAGGCAGATGCCGAATACCGGATAAGAGCCAATCAGCTTCCTTACAGTGGCTATGGTCTCCGGCACATCCTCGGGATCTCCCGGGCCGTTTGAGATGAATACACCGTCGGGCTTCAGGGCAACGATCTCATCCGGTGATGTATCATATGGGACTATGGTCACCCTGCAGCCTTTTTTATTAAGGGACCTTACTATGTTCTCCTTCATGCCGCAGTCTATTGCGACTACATGATGCTTCGGTGTATCCGGTACCGACTCCCTGATCCCTTTGGTACTCACAAGGGGCACCGCGTCCTTCGGTATCTCCTGAAGCTTCAGGACAGCCAGCCCTTCCTCCAGCGGTGTATCCGCCTTTGTTATCAGTACCTTCCTGCTGCCGTGATCCCTTATGGACCGGGTAAGCTTTCTGGTATCAACTCCCGCTATG
>CACZRA010000135.1 GCA_902783395.1 uncultured Lachnospiraceae bacterium | reverse complement strand
TCCTGCGCAATGAGAGCCCACGAACCGTGTCAGGTCGGGAACGAAGCAGCACTAAGAGGTGTCTTTCATGTGACGCAGGGTACCCGGGGATGAGTTTCGGGCTTGGTCAGCTTTTTTGTATTAAAATTTTCAGGAGGTATTGAAAAATGGGAGCAAAGGAAGCAATTGAAGCAGGGAAAACGGCGATAGGGATTGAGTTCGGATCGACGAATATCAAAGCAGTGCTAATAGATGAGGATTATAAGGTCCTTGCATCCGGAAAGCACGGCTGGGAGAACAGGCTTGAAAACGGGATCTGGACATACAGTCTTGACGATATCTGGGGCGGCGTACAGGATTGTTACAGTGATCTCAAAAAAGACGTAAAGGAAAAATACGGTACGGAGCTTGTTACAGCCGGTGCGATAGGAATATCCGCGATGATGCACGGATACATGGTCTTTAACGACAAAGACGAGCTCATGGTACCCTTCAGGACCTGGAGAAACACGATCACGGGCGAGGCAGCGGACAAGCTGACAGAGCTCCTTGATTTCAATATACCCCAGAGATGGTCGATAGCACATCTCTATCAGTCTATACTCAATAAAGAAGAGCATGTAAAGGATATTCGCACTCTCATGACACTCTCCGAATATATCCACTGGCAGCTGACCGGTGAGAAGGTCGCGGGAGTAGGCGAGGCATCCGGCATGTTCCCCATAGATTCCTCCATAAATGACTATGATCAGGCGAGACTCGACAAATTTGACGCAAAGATCGCTGAATACGGATTCCCCTGGAAGATAAGGGATATCCTTCCGAAGGTGCTCGTTGCCGGAGATGCGGCCGGAAAGCTGACCGAAGAGGGAGCAAAGAAGCTGGATCCTTCAGGAGCACTGAAGGCCGGCATTCCTATGTGCCCGCCCGAAGGAGATGCAGGCACGGGGATGACGGCAACGAATTCCGTCGCCGTCCGTACCGGAAACGTGTCGGCAGGTACGAGCTGCTTTGCCATGATAGTGCTGGAAAAGCCGCTTTCAAAGGTATATCAGGAGCTTGACATGGTAACCACTCCTTCAGGCAAGCCTGTAGCAATGGCTCATGTCAATAACTGTACTTCAGACCTGAATTACTGGGTGAATATATTCAAAGAAGTGCTGGATCTTACAGGTGCCGCGAAGCCGGATGATCTGTATACGATGCTTTTCAATAAAGCACTGACCGAGGACAGCGACTGTGCCGGAGTCCTTTCCTACAATTATTTCTCAGGTGAGCCTGTAACGGGCATGGAAGAGGGCCGTCCGCTGCTGGTCCGTACTCCGGATGCGAAATTCAATCTTTCGAACCTGATGAGATCCATCCTGTATTCGGCCATGGGCGCGTTAAAGATCGGAATGGACATCCTTATAAGGCAGGAGCATGTCGAGGTTGACAAGATCACTGGTCACGGCGGCTGGTTCAATTCGGGCGAAGCAGCAGCAAAGGTCATGGCAGCAGCGCTTGACATTCCCGTATCTACCATGGCAACCGCCGGAGAGGGCGGCCCTTGGGGACAGGCTATCCATGCGGCATATATGATAAATAAAGACTCCGGCGAAACGCTGGATGATTTCCTTGCGAATAAGGTCTTTGCCGGTGCGGAAACAGTGACAACAGCTCCCGACAGTAAGGATGTGGAGGGCTTTGACAAGTGGCTTGCGATGTATAAGGCAGGTCTTCCGATCGAGAGGGCTGCTATAGACAGTATCAGATAAGTATCAGATAAAAATACGGCTTCCTCTGCGGCAGCTTGAGACAGCGGACAGGTTCTGACCTGTCCGCTGTTTAAGTGAATGGAAAAAAACGGTTGAGAAAGACGGGATTCAGACCGATAATCTATACATGAGAATAGATTTAAGTCAGCTGCAATCAAAGAATATCGAAGATCCGGCGGTCCAGGCAGCGCCCTATAAAAGCGGATCTTCAAAAGCCGCGTCAAAAGCATCGGACGCATTTTCCCAAAGTATAGACGGCATAAGCTTCGGACATTCGGAGGACAATATACTCTCCCGCGGCAGATCGAAAAAAACCTCAGCTGCGGATCAGGCTGCCGAAACAGCAGCCATGGGCGCGGATGTCCAGATGGATCAGATGCTGGTGGTAGCACAGACGATGTCCCCGCAGGATGCGATGAAGCTGTCTGAGGAAGGCTATGACATGAGCGATATGGATCCTTCCGATGCCGTAAACTCCCTGGACAGGATGAAGATCCGGCTTGCCGAGGCGGGAGTAAATGTGGCGGGTTATACCGATAACGTATCCGCAGACAAGGTGGCGGCAGTAACGGGGCAGAGCATGGATTCGGCGGAGCTGTCATCTGATGCGGCTGATACCGATGCTTATTTTTCTCCTGATCCAAAGGATGCGGAAATAGCCCGGACCCTTACGGAATACGATCTTCCCGCAGGCGGGGAGAATATCGATCTTGTAAGGGAGGCCCTGGATCTTTCGTCAGAGCTTAAGGCGCCGTCAGACAATACGAGGCTGTTTCTTGCATCGGAAGAGCTGGAACCGACCGTTGCGAATGTTTTCCTGGCGGAATATTCAAGCGGGAAGGCGCAGTTCGGCGGTAATGCAAGATATATAGCAGATGATACGGGCTACATCGGGAGAAGCGGAGCTCCGGGCGGGGCAGCTTACGGGCCTGCCGGACAGCAGGAGCCGGATCCCGCTTTTGAAAAACAGATAGAGGACATTATCAGACAGGCCGGATATGAGGTTCTTCCGGAAATAAAAGCAGATGCCCTCAAAATGATAGATGCCGGGATACCTCTTACAAAGGATACCTTAAGGATATACGAGGATGCGGGAAATCTTAACATCCGTCCATTAAAGTCCGAGATCATGGATGCGATCGCTTCCGGAAAAAAGGGTAAGGACGCATATCTTATAGCCGGTTATAAAAATATCAAGGCAGAAAGAGTCACCAAGGAAGCGGCGCTTTCCATGGCTTCGGATACCAATCTCAAAAATATCGGTAAGGATATTAAAATAGATACGGGATATCTTGAGAAAGACGTAGAGTCCTTAAAAGCAAAAGAAAAAGAAGTATTTGACCTGCTCGAAGAGACCATGTCCGTTAAGGCGGATATTCAAAGGGCTCCGGCGGAGCTTATATCTGACGGCAGCATATTTGATGCATTTATTAAGACCGGCCCCCGGTCTCTGGACGGTACGGCTGACGATACGGTCCTGAATCTTAAGGCTCTTCATGAAAAGGCTTCGGACTTAACTCAAAAATATGAAAAGCTCAATATGACCTATGAAGCAGTCGGGACAGAGGTTAGAGCAGACCTGGGAGACAGTATAAGGAAGGCCTTTGACAATACGGACTTTGCCGGGATCTTAAAGGATATGGGCATGGAGCAGAGCCCGGATAATGAAAGGGCGGTAAGGATCATATCTTATTCGCATATGGAGCTCAACGCGGAAAACATGGAAAAAATAAGCGAAGCCGACGGAAGGCTGAACAGGGTGCTTGATATGCTCACTCCCGCAAGAGTCCTTCACATGATCAGGGATAATGTAAATCCTCTTGAGATCTCCATAGGAGAGCTTGAAGAAAAACTTACGGCATATGAGGATGATGAAAACCGTCCGGCGGAGGAATTCGCAAAATATCTGGTGTCGGAAAGAGACAGCGGGAACCTTACAGAGGAAGAGGCTTCATCATATATCGGAGTATACAGACTGGTCAATGCGATAAACACCGGTGATCACAGGGCGGTCGGAACACTTGTGGCAAGCGGTGCGGAGCTCAGCTTTTCAAATCTGCTTTCTGCGGTCCGTACAGGACAGAAGGCTCATATCGACAGATATATCGATGACAGCTTCGGAGGGCTGGATACGGTGCTGTCAAAAGGGAATGCCCGGATAGACCAGATGATAAGGGCGGCATTCGGAGCAGGTGAGCAGACAGCGGACCGTGAATACTATGAGGAGGAATCAAGAAGGTTCGCCGAAGCGGCAAAGGCTGAAGCAGAGATATACAGGGCTCTTGAAGAGGCGGATATCCCGCGCAGCGCAAATAATATAAACGCTTATGAGCAGCTTGCGAGTGAGAACGGAAACAGATTTGCAAAGGAGCTTTATGAGGGGGCATCCGCAAGATCAAGGGACAGAATGAAAAAAGCCGCTGAAAAAACAGTAAGCCTCATGGGAGAGGGAGATCCGGATAAGGTAAAGGAAGCCTACGATGAAATGGTAAAGGCTGAGCTTATCGGAGCGCTTGAGGGAGAAAAGCTTGATATAAGGGCTTTGCAGTCAAGAGAAAAGGTGCTTTCCGTGAAGGGCGCACTGGCTGATACAGAGGAATACAACATACCGGCTGAGTTTAAAGGCGAAATAATAAATATAAATTTAAAATTAAAGCATGGCGAAAATCAAAATTCTGTCGATATATATTTTGAGACCGAAGATTTCGGCTCTGTCCATGCAGGGCTCCGAGTGACGGACGGGATCCGGGGAGCTGTAACATGCAAACGGACAGCGGGAGACGACTATATGAGAGAGCGTCTCGGTTCCATAGAGGAAGCGGTAAGCAGGGCTTCCGGAAAAAATACAGATCTGAAGATCGGAAATATGGATATTTCCGACAACATACAGGCCATGGATGGCGAAAAAGCGGAGAGTGCCATGCTCTACCGCATAGCAAAGGCCGTACTTGATACGGTACTGGCAGGATAATCAAAAAGTTTTTGAGAGGAGTCATCCATGAAGATCAACAGTAATATCACGGCTTACATCACCAATAATTCCTACACGCAGAATGAAAAAAGGCTCAGTATATCCACCGGCAGGCTTTCCAGCGGCTATAAGCTGAATAAGTCGGGCGATGATCCGGCAAATTTTGCAATCGCCGCAAAAATGCGTTCGATGATAAAGGGCCTTGACAAGGTAAAGACTAACACGACTACCGGCATGTCGGTGCTTGAGACGGCAGAGGCGGCTATGGGAGATACCGAATCCATGCTGCAGAGGATGAACGAGCTTGCCATCAAGGGATCGAACGGAACCCTGTCCAGCTCAGACAGGCAGAATATCCAGGATGAGGTCGAACAGCTCATGAAGGAGATCGACCGTATTGCCGAGACCACGGAATTTAACGGGATGAAGCTGATAAACGGATCGTTTAATGACAGGGGCTACACCAATGACCTGAATGTAAAGGTAATGGATTATTCCGAGAGAACTTATGCCGGGAAATACAGTATCAAGTTGGAAAAGACCGGTGATAAATACACTGTAAGCGACGTCGCTGAGGCCGACAGACCTGCGGGATATAATTCACTTGCAGAGCTTTTCGGCACGACGGATGCCACGAAGATATCAATAAACCATGAAACTGTCCCGCATGATGACAATACTTCGACAGACTATGTCACGATAAAAGGCTTGAGAGGGACGGAGCTCAGGGTTAAAGTGGAAGAAGGAACGATAACCGCGGATAAGCTGGAGCTTGACCTTACCGGAAGGGGTTCCATGAGGCTTCAGGTCGGCACGGAAGAGGGAGAGGTGATCTCCGCCTCGATACCCCTTATGACTACGGAGGCCATGGGGCTTGCCGGAATGGATATGAAGACAAAAGAGAGCTCCCAGAAGGCAATAGACCAGGTGAGCAGTGCTATCGAGTATGTGAACCGGGCAAGGTCAAGGATGGGCGCGTACGAGAACCGTCTGGAGAATACGGACAGCTTCCTCGGCGCATATAATGAAAACGTAACGGCTTCGGTCTCCCGCATACAGGACACCGATATGGCGGAGGAGATGACGGAGTTCACAAGCATGCAGATCCTTTCACAGGCAGGCATAAGCATGCTGGCACAGGCCAATGAGGCTCCGCAGGCTGCCCTGCAGCTTCTTCAGTAAGATCGACCGGAGGAAGTCATGACATCCGAGAAAAAACAGGAATATACAAGAAGGATAATCGAGGCAAACCCCACGGGTGTCATAGCCCTGACCTGCGAGATAGCAAGGGGCTATTATGAGGATGCCCTCATCGCGTTTAAGGCGGGAGACAGGGACACCTACAGGCTTGAGATTTCCCGGGGAAACAAATGCATCGAACAGCTCATAATGTCACTGGATCCTTCATACGCTATTTCAATTTATCTGCTCAGGATATATAATTATGTTCTTGAATGTGCCAGAAAGGCTTCTTTTCTGTATGATACAGAGGAGCTTAAGGAGCCGATGGAGATACTTGCAAGGATCGGCGGCACATTCGAAGAAATAGCGCCGCAGGATAACAGAACCTCCGGCGTCGAGGGAGGAGCAGAGGTTTATGACGGACTCACATACAATTCAAAAGGACGGACAAACACCACAGTCAGACGGTAAAAAGCGCATGCTCTCGGGCATACAGCCCAGCGGGGATCTGCATCTTGGCAATTATCTCGGCGCTATCAAAAACTGGGCCGACAGGGTCGACGAGTATGAATGCTATTATTTCATGGCGGATATGCATACCATTACCGTGCGTCAGGAGCCGGCGGAGCTCAGAAAAAGATCGCTCAACCAGCTCGCCCAGTACATAGCCTGCGGTCTGGATCCCGAAAAGAACGTATTATTCCTTCAGTCACACGTGCCCGCACATGCTCAGCTGGCATGGGTTCTGAACTGCTATACCATGTACGGCGAGCTTTCGCGTATGACGCAGTTTAAGGATAAGTCGTCAAAGTACAAGGATAATATCAACGCAGGCCTCTTCACCTATCCGGTGCTGATGGCCGCTGATATCCTTCTCTACCAGCCGGACTATGTGCCGGTAGGAGAGGATCAGAAGCAGCATGTGGAGCTGACACGGGACATAGCACAGAGGTTCAACAGTATTTACGGGGATGTATTTACGGTTCCGGAGCCTTTTATACCCAAGGCGGGAGCAAGGATATACGGACTGACCTCCCCCGGGGACAAGATGTCCAAATCCGATCCGAACGGCTGCGTATTCATAATGGATGAGCCAGATGTGATAATGAAGAAATTCAAGAGGGCCGTAACGGACAGCGATACGGAAAATCCTGTCCGGTATGACCGGGAGAATAAGCCCGGTGTCGCAAACCTAATGAACATCTATTCCACGCTTACGGGCAGGGGATATGATGAAATAGAAAAAGAATTTGCAGGCAAGGGCTATGGCGTATTTAAGCCTGCCGTAGCCGAGACCGTTATTGATACGCTGAAGCCGATCCGTGAAGAGGCGGGAAGGCTTATTAAGGATAAGGCATATCTTGACGGAGTATATAAGGACGGCGCGGAACGCGCATCGTATATCGCGAATAAAACTCTGCGCAAGGTATACAGGAAAGTGGGGTTCTACCAGGGATAACCACAATATACAGTGGTTTTGTATATTGTACACAAAAAAGAACAAAACGCGGGCTTTATTTATATCGTTTTTTGACGATATACTACTTGGAACAAAGACCTGTGCGATTAACTGCTGAGGAAAGGAGGAATTGAATATGAGCTTAAGGATAGGCGGAAACATCCCTTCGTTATACAATACGACAAGGATCAACCAGTCTCCTGACATAAACAGGACCTCCGGAGTCGAGCAGACGTCGGCAGCGCAGTCCGGGCAGCAGGACGACCGCAGCAGCGCAGGGCAGTACATCTCCAGGGAGCACGGCGGTGTAGTACAGACAAAGGTTTCCGATGCCAATGCATACAAGAAAGCCCAGCTTGACAGCAACCGCGCACGCATGGAGGATATGGCGGACAAGCTCTATTCAAAGCTTCCCGATATCTTCAACGACATGAAGAAGCTTAATACCGGAGAAGAAGAAAAGACCGCTGCGGCACGCGTGGCAGTCACCGAAAGAAATGTCGCGGCAGTTGCGGACAGACAGCAGCAGGATGCATCACAGCAGCTTATGGATTTTGCATTATAATCCGGACACATATAATACGAGCATAAAAAACCCGCGTCAGATGACGCGGGTTTTATTATCTTTGCCGAAGGCGCGGGATTATGATAGAATTTAATGGATTATAAGCAGTAACAGGAGGATTACGACAGATGGCAGACAAAGGTCCATATTATATAACCACGGCAATAGCCTATGCATCGGGAAAGCCTCATATAGGCAATACTTATGAGATCGTCCTTGCGGATGCCATAGCCAGATTTAAGCGGCAGCAGGGATATGAGGTCTTTTTCCAGACCGGGACCGAGGAGCACGGGATCAAGATTGAGGAAAAAGCAAAGACTGCGGGAGTGACACCGAAGCAGTTTGTGGACGGAGCCTATAACGAGATAAAGCGGATATGGGATCTTATGAACACTTCTTACGATAAATTCATCCGTACCACGGACACATATCATGAGAAGCAGGTGCAGAAGATATTCAAAAAGCTTTTTGATCAGGGTGATATTTACAAGGGATCGTATGAGGGTATGTACTGTACGCCCTGTGAATCCTTCTGGACAGCGTCACAGCTTGTCGACGGCAAATGCCCGGACTGCGGACGTCCCGTACAGCCTGCCAGTGAGGAAGCGTATTTCTTCAAGATGAGCAAATACGCGCCTAAGCTCATACAGTATATCGAGGATCATCCCGAATTCATACAGCCTCCCGCAAGGAAGCACGAGATGATCAATAATTTCCTGAAACCCGGACTGCAGGATCTTTGCGTATCGCGTACATCCTTTACCTGGGGCATACCGGTAACCTTCGACGAGAAGCATGTGGTCTATGTATGGCTCGACGCCCTCGTAAACTATATCACGGGTATAGGCTATGACGCGGGTGGAGAGCATGAGGAGCTCTATAAGAGCCACTGGCCGGCGGATCTTCACCTTATAGGGAAGGATATCGTGAGATTCCATACGATATACTGGCCGATCTTCCTTATGGCACTGGGAGAGCCTCTGCCGAAGCAGGTATTCGGGCATCCATGGCTTCTGGTCGGCGACGGCAAGATGAGCAAATCAAAGGGCAATACCATATATGCGGATACACTGGTCGATATGTTCGGCATAGATGCCGTCAGATACTATATGATCCACGAGATGCCGTTTGATAATGACGGCGTATTTACCTGGGATACCATGGTCGAGCGCTATAATTCGGAGCTTGCGAACACTCTGGGCAACCTTGTGAAGAGGACCATATCGATGGGAAATCAGTACCTTGGAGGCGTTATTGAGGACAGGGGCGTAAAGGACGATATGGATGATGATCTCTATGCCACCGTGCTTTCCGCGAAGGCCGGGGTGGAAGAGAAGATGGCGACGCTCCATGTGGCGGATGCCGTCACCGTGATATTTGATCTGTTTAAGAGATGCAATAAATACATAGATGAGACCACGCCCTGGATACTGGGAAAGGAGGAGGATAAGAAGGACAGGCTTTCTACTGTTCTCTACAATCTCTGTGACTGCATAACGATAGGTGCGTCGCTCCTCTTCCCTTATATGCCGGATACATCAAAAGCGATCCTTGAGCAGCTCGGTTCAAAGGAAATAAGCTTTGATCTTCTTGATAAGAGAGGAGCCTTTGTATCGGGAACAAAGGTGACGGAGGATCCCGTGACTTTGTTTGACCGCAGGAAACTCGAGGATGTGCTGAAGGAGGTTGAAAAGCTCTACCCCGCGAAGCCGGCTGACGCCGGGGAAGGCGATAATGACGCTGCCCTGACGGAGCTTGAGCATAAGGCACAGATAGGCATAGACGATTTCGATAAGCTTGAGCTGAGGGTCGGAGTGATAAAGGCCTGCGAGGCAGTCGAGAAATCAAAAAAGCTTCTCTGCAGCAAGGTGGATGTGGGAGATAAAACTCTCCAGATCGTATCCGGGATCAGGAAGCATTACTCCCCGGAGGAGATGGTGGGAAAGCGGGTAATGGTGATAGTGAACCTCGCGCCTGCAAAGCTCGCGGGAGTTGAGTCCCAGGGGATGCTTCTGTGCGCGGAGAATGAAAAAGGTGATCTCGCACTGATGACACCTGAAAAGGATATGCCGGCAGGGGCTCTGATCTGCTGAAAGGGAACCTGAGATGAGGGAGTTTTCCATAGACAGCCGGGATATGAAGACCAAGCTTTCCTGCTACGCATGGGAGCCTAAGGGTGATGCGAAAGCCATACTCATACTGGCTCACGGGATGACCGAGCATGTGATGAGATATAAGGAGATGGCGGAATACTTCATGTCGTCAGGCATTATCTTTGCGGGAGTCGATCATCTGGGACACGGAAGGAGCGCCGGGACTGCGGAGGATTTCGGCTATTTCTGTGAGCAGGATCCGGCAACTGTCGTTGTGAGGGATGTACACAGGCTTAAAAAGACCATACAGGCTGAAAATCCCGGTCTTCCCATATTCCTTATGGGGCATTCCATGGGATCCTTCATAGCGAGAAACTATATCGAAAGATACGGAACCGGCATACAGGGGGTCATACTCACGGGAGGCAATGATACGCCGTGGATAATGGGGGTTGCCGGAAAGCTGATAACAGGGTTTATGGCTCTTTTCAAGGGCTGGAGATACAGGTCAAGGCTCTGCACGGGCGTAACACTGGGGCCGTATCTTAAGGCTTTCCCGGAAGAAGGACCTTCAGCCTGGATCTCGAAAAGGAAGGAAATACTGGACAGCCATGCCGCGGATCCGTACGGCGGTTTCATATTCACACTGAACGGATATCATACCCTTGCCGAGCTCACGCTGAGGGCAAGGAATAAAAAGCTTATGGCAGATATCCCGAAGGAGCTTCCTATGCTTATCATCTCAGGCACGGAGGATCCCGTGGGGGAGATGGGAAAAGGCGTGCAGAGGATGTACGGGCTTTATAAGGCCTGCGGCATCAAAAATATAAAGCTCGACTTGAGGCCGGGTGACAGACATGAGGTTCATAATGAAGAAGACAGATTTAAGGTCTTCGAAGAAATAAGGGATTTTATTACGGAGGGAATTTTATGAAAAAGTACATTTCGGTTATTCTGGCGTTAATGCTCTGTATCGCGATGACGGTCCCGGCATATGCCGATGCAGCGTCGACAGAGGTCATAACCTTCGGAGGCGGGAGCACGGAGCAGACTCAGACACAGACAAATGACAAGAGTAAGCCCTATCTGGCTTTAGGACAGGATCTGACACAGGATCAGCTTCTGGCGGTGCTGTCGGCCATGGGTCTTGCGGGGGCGGATCTTACCCAGTACAACATAGTATATGTGACCAACGCGGAGGAGCATCAGTATCTTGATAAATACATCGATCCCTCAGTCATAGGAACAAAGTCGCTTTCGTCGGTCCTGGTGAAGCCTGCGGAATCCGGACACGGTATCACGGTCAATGCGTACAATATCAATTACTGTACCACCGGTATGTATAAGAACGCGCTGCTTACGGCGGGGGTGGAAAACGCCGATATCATAGTGGCCGGACCTTCACCGATCTCAGGGACTGCTGCTCTTATCGGAGCCATGAAGGCCTACGCCGATATGAAGAATGAAAGCCTCAATACGACTGCACTGGATGCGTCTCTTAATGAGCTTGTCACGACAGGGCAGATAGAGGAGGCCATGGGCGACGCATCAAAGGAAGATGTCGAAGAAATGATCGCCTTTATAAAAGCGGAGATAGCCGGTAAGGATCTCAATACAAGAGACGAGATCGATGCTGCCGTAAGGAAGGCAATAAGTGATTATAATGAGATGAAGAATGCGAACTGGTCTCTGTCTGAGAGTGAGATAAACCAGATAGTGGATCTTATGGTAAAGATAAAGGCATTGGGACTGGACTACAATACTTTACTCGATCAGGCTTCCGATATCTACGAAAAGTTCGGCGACAAGCTTTCAGCGGATGATCTGAGCTCTCTTGCCGCAAGAAGCTTTGCGGAGAGCGTAAAGGAAAAGGTCGGGGGAGTCTTTACCGGGTTGTATGAAGGAGTGAAGAACTTCTTTTCAAAGATCTTCGGGGGATGAACGATAAGATACGTGTCAGATTCATAGGACGTGAGGAATACAGGTCGGCAATGGCGCTCTGCTGGAGGGTTTTTTGTGAGTTCGAATCCGACATCGTGGGAAAAGACGGTATGGAAAGCTTCAGCAGGTTCATAAACGATGATACCCTGTATACGGTCTTCCTGAACGGAGGCTTTCCGGTCATAGCGGCCTTTGACGGTGATGTCATGATAGGAGTTGCGGCTGTACGCAGCGGGCCGCATCTCTCCCTGCTCTTTGTGGAGGGCTGCTACCAGCAGATGGGAGTAGGCACGGCTTTGCTGGATTATTTCAGGGAGTGGCTGCTTCAGACGAGAAGCTGGCTTAAAGGCCCGACTCTTACGGTGAACGCGTCAAGTGTCGGCAAGGGCTTTTACCGCAAGCTTGGATTTAAGGATACCGGACCGCTTTCGGTAAAGGATGGTATAGAATACACGCCTATGGAGCTTTTGCTCCGGGAACAGGCATTGTCAAAGAAGGGGTACGTTTCATAATGATAAGCAATCAGGTCATACAGAAGGCATTGGATGAGATAAAGGAGATATCCGGAGTGGAGCTTGCAGTCATGGAGCTGGACGGCACACAGGCGGCAGCGACCTTGTCCACGGAAAAGATCTCCTCGGTGACGATCAGGTCTTTCATAGATTCCGGGGATGAAGATGATGTGAACGGAGGATATCATTTCTACAGGATCGCGGGTGACGGTGTTACGAGCTATGTACTGATAGCACCGAAGGGCGACGGAAAGACGGAAATGGTATCAAGACTTGCCCTGTCGGAGCTGACAGCGCTTTTCGGGGCATATAAGGAAAAAATGGATAAGAATGCCTTTTTCCAGAATCTCATCATGGACAACATGCTTGTCGTCGACATCTACAGCAGGGCAAAAAAGCTCATGATACCTTCGGACAGCGTAAGGTGCGTATTCATAGTCGAGACAGAAGGCAGTAACGAGATATCCGGGATCGATACCTTAAGATCCGTCTTTCCGTCCGGTTCCGATGATTATGTAACGGAAACCGATGAAAAGACATATGTCGTGGTAAAGTCCTTTGATCCCAAGGAGGGCGTGGCCGAGCAGGCGAAGCAGACGGCGGAGATGCTCGTGGACACTATGAACACCGAGGCTATGGTTAAGGTGCGCGTATCCTACGGAAAGGTTGTCTCCGAGATAAAGCAGGTCTCCTCCTCCTACAAGGAGGCAAAGATGGCCATGGAGGTCGGGAAGATCTTCTATCAGGAAAGATACATCCTCTCATATGACACGTTGGGCATAGGACGCCTTATCTACCAGCTGCAGCCGTCCTTATGCGAGGTCTTTCTCCATGAGATCTACGGGGAGGATATCCCGGATCACCTTGATGAGGAGACCCTTAATACCATCAATAAATTCTTTGAAAACAACCTTAACGTATCTGAAACCTCGAGACAGCTTTTTGTACACAGGAACACGCTTGTATACAGGATAGAAAAGCTTCAGAAGATGACGGGGCTTGATATAAGGATCTTCGATGACGCGCTGACCTTCAAGATAGCGCTTATGGTAGTAAATTACATGAAATACGTACATTCAAGGGATTTCTAGGAAAGATATGCATATAGCGGGAATAAACAAAAACACACTGCTTGACTATCCCGGAAAGGTTGCGGCTACCGTATTTACCGGCGGATGCAACCTGAGATGTCTGTTCTGCCAGAACAGCTCTCTTGTGGAAGGTCTTATTCCCGAGATAAGGGAGACCGATGCCCTAAGCTTTCTGGAGAAAAGAAAGAATGTCCTGTCCGGGGTGTGCATATCGGGTGGAGAGCCCACCCTGCAGCCGGACCTTCCGGAGTTTCTGAAGGAAATAAGGTCTCTCGGTTATATGGTCAAGATCGATACAAACGGGACAAGGCCGGATCAGCTGAGGATCCTTGCAAAGAGCGGACTTGTGGATTATATCGCTCTCGATATCAAGACCGGAAGGGAGAAATACCGTGAGCTCTGCAATGTGGAAATAGACGTAGACAAGGTGGATGAGACGGTAAACATGCTCCGTGACGGAGCCTTTCCCGATTATGAATTCCGGACTACGGTAGTGGCAGAGTATTTTGACAGGGAGATCGCCGCCGATGTCGGAAAATGGCTGGCCGGAGGCAAAAGATACTATCTGCAGAATTTTGTCGATACCAATACCTCGTTTGTCGGAAGGGGCGTGCTCCACGGACAGACAAGGGAGGAGATAGAGGTATATGCCGAAATCCTCAGAAAGACCATACCGGAGGTAGCACTTCGTGGAATTGACTGAAAAAGAAAATGCCTCAGACATCAAATATATGAAGGAGGCCATGAAGCAGGCAAGGAAGGCCTATGAGACCGGTGAGGTCCCTATAGGGTGCGTGATCGTGGAGACTGCCACGGGACGCATCGTCGGCAGGGGATACAACCGTAGGAATACAGACAAGACAACCCTTGCGCATGCGGAGATAACGGCGATAAAGAAGGCTTCAAAGGCATTGGGGGACTGGAGGCTCGAAGGGTGCACGATATACATTACCCTGGAGCCCTGTCCGATGTGTGCGGGAGCAATAGTACAGGCCCGTGTTGACAGATGTGTATTTGCGGCACCTTCGGACAAGGCGGGGTGTGCCGGCTCGGTCGTGAATCTGCTTAATGAAAAAAGCTTTAATCATCAGGTGGAGATAACAAGGGGCATTATGGAGGAGGAATCCCAGGCTCTCATAAAGCGATTCTTTAAGGAGCTGAGGGAAAGAATATGATTTTTATGGTATAATATTCTTTGTTGCATTTCTAATTTTCAAGTTGTTCATTATTTACAGAGGGGGACAGGCTTATGAAGCGTATCGGATTACTAACCAGCGGCGGCGACTGTCAGGCACTTAACGCAGCGATGAGAGGCGTTGTCAAGTCTTTGGTGAATTCAGGAGAACAGCTGGAGCTGTACGGATTCCTTGACGGATACAGGGGTCTTATCTACGGAGAATACAGGATGCTGGATATCTCTGATTTCTCCGGGATACTTACAAGGGGCGGTACCATACTCGGAACATCGAGGGTCCCGTTTAAGACGATAAGGGAGCCTGATGAGGACGGAAGGGATAAGGTTGAGTCCATGAAGCACTCATATTACAAGCTCCGTCTTGACTGCCTTGTGATACTCGGAGGAAACGGGACTCACAAGACCGCAAACCTTCTGAGGGAAGAAGGACTCAATATAGTGACCCTTCCCAAGACCATAGACAATGATCTGTGGGGGACGGATATGACCTTCGGATTCCAGAGTGCCGTTGACATAGCCACACAGACGATAGATTACATCCATACGACAGCGGATTCGCACGGCAGGGTGTTCATCGTTGAGATCATGGGTCATAAGGTAGGCTTCCTTCCTCTCAATGCGGGAATGGCAGGCGGTGCCGATATAATCCTTCTGCCCGAGATACCCTATGATATAGACAAGGTAGTGGACGCCATAGAGCTCAGAAAGCAAAGAGGAGCCAAGTTCACGATAATAGTAGTGGCGGAGGGTGCCATAAGCAAGCAGGACGCAAAGCTTTCAAAGAAGGAATACAAGGAAAAGCTCGCAAAATCCAAATATCCTTCCGTATCCTATGAGATCGCCGAAAAGATCCAGAAAAAGACCGGTAAAGAAGTACGCGTCACGGTGCCCGGACACATGCAGAGAGGCGGATCGCCCGATTCATACGACAGGGTATTCGCGTCACGTCTGGGATCAGAAGCCGGCAAGCTCATACTTAAGGGCGAGTATGGCTTTATGGTAGGCTATAAGAACAGGGAGATCGTAAAGGTTCCCCTGGATGAGGTGGCAGGCAAGCTGAAGAGCCTTGATCCCAATGCCGCTATAATAAAAGAAGCCAAGATGCTCGGCATATCATTCGGAGACTGACGACGGGAATGTCCTATCTTTCTCTGTACAGGAAATACAGACCTCAGAAGTTTTCCGATGTAGTCGGCCAGGATGCGATAGTAAAGGCTCTCGGCAACCAGGTCCTTAAGGAAAAGACGGCCCATGCCTATCTTTTCACCGGGACAAGGGGGACGGGAAAAACCTCTGTGGCTAAGATATTCGCGAGAGCGGTAAACTGTGAAGATCTGCAGCCCGACGGAAGCCCCTGCGGCGTATGTGATATGTGCAGAGGCATAACCGAAGGCACTTATATGAATGTGATCGAGATAGACGCGGCATCCAATAACGGAGTCGACAATGTCCGCACTATCATAGAAGAGATCGCCTACAGACCGCCTAAGGGCAAAAGAAAGGTCTATATCATAGATGAGGTGCACATGCTGTCCGGGGGGGCCTTCAATGCTCTGCTCAAGACACTGGAGGAACCGCCGGATTACGCTCTCTTCATTCTGGCTACGACCGAGGTGGGAAGAGTTCCCATCACCATACTGTCAAGATGCCAGAGGTATGATTTCCACCGCATGGCAGCGGACACGCTGGTATCAAGGATGAAGGCCGTGCTTGCGAAAGAAGATCTTGAGGCCGAGGAAAAGGCTCTCTCATTCATAGCAAGACAGGCCGACGGCTCGATGAGGGACTCGCTGTCGCTTTTGGATCAGTGCCTTGCATTCACAACGGGAGAGGTCCTTACCTACGACCGGACTCTCGATATCCTGGGAGCGGTTGATGTCTCGGTCTTTTCGTCCATGATGGAATGCATAGCGGGAGGAGATCTGAAGAACGCGGTAAAGCTTCTGGATGAGACCGTGATGAAGGGCCGTGAGATACAGGCCTTTGTAGTCGAATTCGTAGCATATCTTAGAAACCTCATGCTCATCTCGGCAGACGGGTCGACACAGGCTGATATAGCCGATGTCCTTGGGGTATCCACCGATACCTACGAGCAGATGAAGGTCATAGCGAAGAAATTCGATACGGAGACCATTATGCGGTTCATCCGGATCTTTTCGGAGCTGTCATCGGAGTTAAGATATTCCCAGCAGAAAAAGACGCTGACTGAGATAGCGATAGTAAGACTCCTTCATCCCGAAATGCAGGATGATGTGGCTTCCACCAGGCAAAGACTTGCCATCATCGAAAGAAAGCTTGACAGGCTTGAAAGGGACGGCGTAAAGGTTTCCGCCGCTGCAGCATCTTCGGAGGCTCCGAAAAAAAAGGTCCCCCTGCCGGAGGCTCTTCCGGATGATGTGAAGATGGTATGCGAAAACTGGGGCAGAATAATAAAGGACTCAAAGGAAATGGTAAGGGGGATCCTTGCGGAAGCAAGTCCGTCAGTCGACGGCACAAAGCTTGTCATAGTCTGCAGGGATGAGATATCGGCGGGTTCGCTTCAGAACTGTGCCGATGAAATAAAGGCGATCCTGGACCGGGAGATAAAGAAGGATATACAGTTTGAGATATTCGGTCCCGGCAAAGGAGAGGATCCGGATACGAAATATCCGAACCTTGAATCCCTTATTAATTTTGATGATATAAAGATCGTTGATCAGTAAGGAGAATACAGATGGCAAAACGAGGAGGCTTTCCCGGAGGCGGGATGCCCGGAAACATGAACAATCTCATGAAACAGGCTCAGCGTATGCAGCGCCAAATGGCGGAGAAGCAGGAAGAGCTTGAGAGTAAGGAGTATACCGCAGCCGCGGGAGGCGGAGCCGTGGAGGTCACGGTATCCGGAAAGAAGGAGCTCACAAAGATAACTATCTCTCCGGACGCCTGCGATCCCGAGGATGTTGAGATGCTACAGGATATGATAATGGCAGCGGTCAATGAGGCCATGAAGCAGGCGGATGAAGCGTCGGCTGCCGCGATGGGCAGTCTCACGGGCGGACTCGGCGGACTGATCTGAGGACCATGAAGCTCTACTCCGGAAAGATGAACCGTCTCGTCGAGGAGCTTTCATCCTTGCCGGGAATAGGAGAAAAATCAGCGGGAAGACTGGCAGATCATCTGATCAGGATGCCTGAGGAAAGAGTCCGTAAGCTCGCTGAAGCCATGGTAGACGCAAGAGAAAACGTTCATTTCTGCAGGGAGTGCTTTACGCTTACGGATGAGGAGCTTTGTCCGGTCTGCAGCAATGATACAAGGGATCACGATACGATAATGGTGGTGGAGGATACCCGCGATATGCAGGCCTATGAGAAAACCGGCAAATATACCGGAGTTTATCATGTGCTGCAGGGAGCCATATCCCCGATGCTCGGTATAGGCCCGAATGATATAAAGCTCAAGGAGCTTATGAAAAGACTCGAAGGGGATATCAAGGAGGTCATCATAGCCACGAATTCATCCCTTGAGGGCGAGACGACAGCCATGTATATCAGCAAGCTGATAAAGCCGACAGGCATACGTGTGACCAGGATAGCCAGCGGCGTGCCGGTGGGCGGTGATCTTGAGAATATAGATGAGATAACTCTTTTGCGGGCGCTTGACGGCAGAGTGGAGCTTTAGGCATACATTATTTTTATTTTTTCAGGAGGGGAACAATGGAGT
>CACZRA010000134.1 GCA_902783395.1 uncultured Lachnospiraceae bacterium | reverse complement strand
TATCAGCTTCAGGCTCTTCATGTTATCACAAAGCACCTTCCGCTCATAATCCGAGCAGTCCTTCATAACCACAGCCATAGCCCGGATAGACGTATCCTCCGAGCATCCGCCGTAAAGCAGTTCATCTACCGTGACATCAAGGACTGCCGATATCCGGGCTAATGCCGCAAGACTCGCATTCTTCCTGCCTGTCTCGATCTCACAGATATATTCTGTAGACAGATCCACCTCTTCTGCAAGCTGTGCCTGTGTAAAGCCGTCGGATTTTCTCTTCTCGCGTACACGCTCGCCGACTTTCATGTAATCAATATCCATATCTATCCTCCTGTTGATTCTAAAATCCATTTTCATCGTCTTTAGGCGATATCTTCGACTACAGCCTATTCAATTATTCGTCTATCATCGATACAATGCATACAAATATCGCCTTTAGGCGTACTGGTGACGGATTTGAATACGAAAAAGATGAAAGATGTCGGCTCCAGGATCCGTGAGGTAAGGAAATCCAAGCATCTGAGTCAGGATGAACTGGCAGAAATGGTCAAGATCTCCACTTCACATATGAGCGACGTTGAAAACGGAAAAACCAATATAAGCCTTGATGTGTTCATGCGCATAACAGAGGCTCTTCAGGTATCTTCAGACTGGATTTTAAGGACAAATGTTCCCACAGTAGCGCATCTTCAGTCCGGCGAGATAGCAGATATCCTGTCTGACTGCTCCGCGTCCGAGACACAGGCTCTGATAAAACTACTCCGGAACATAAAATCCGCACTTCGCGAAGTCAGGGATTAAAACTCTATATCAAAACGGTAAAAATTATGCCACAGGTTAATTTTTTTTAACCTGTGGCTTCTTTATGTTCGCTATCTTACACAATACAATCAATAAGGGCATGTAATGGAATACTATTTATAGCCGACTAAAAACACTGCAAAGGTGAATGCCAATGAACGAATCAGAACAGAAGATCTCCTCAGACCAGGAACGGAAAGAAAAAATACGGCAGAGATATAAAGGCGTTGACGAGGATCAGCTTTCGGTAATACCCGCGATCCCGAAGCTGGATATTTTCGACCGCGATAAAAAGCTACGGGTTGCAATCTATGCCCGCGTATCAACTGACGATCCCAATCAGACTTCCTCATATGAGCTTCAGAAGAACCACTATACCGACCTCGTGAACAGGAATCCCAACTGGGAACTTATCGGGATATACGCAGATGAGGGAATATCAGGAACCTCTATGAACCACAGGGTTAATTTTATCCGGATGATAGAGGACTGCGAGAAGGGGCTCATAGATCTTGTCGTTACGAAGAGCGTGTCCAGATTCGCACGTAACCTGCTTGACAGCGTCGGCTGCGTCCGGAGGCTGGCAGCCCTGACTCCACCTGTAGGCGTATATTTCGAAGCCGAGAACATCAACACTTTCAAGAATGATAACGAGATGATTCTTGCGATAGTATCATCCGTAGCCCAGGAAGAAAGCCATATTAAAAGCGAAGCAATGAATTACTCGATCGAGATGCGGTTTAAGCGGGGCATCTTCCTGACGCCGGCTCTTCTCGGCTATGACAAAGATGAGAACGGGGATCTTGTCATAAACGAGGAAGAGGCAAAGACCGTAAGGCTGATCTTTTTCATGTATATATACGGCTATACATGTTCCCAGATAGCGGAAACCCTCACAAAGCTCCAAAGAACTACAAAAAAGGGAAATACAACCTGGAGTGACAGCACTGTCTACGCCCAGCTTACAAACGAGCGGCACTGCGGATCGATACTGGCGAGGAAAACCTTTACTCCCAGTTATATCGATCATAAATCCAGGAAGAACCGGAACGACCGCAACCAGTATGTCCAGGCCGTGCATCACGAACCCATAATATCCCCCAAGGACTTCATATATGTTCAGCATATGCTCCGTTACTCAACGAACGGTAATGTAAACATTCTTCCTGTTCTCCATGTAATCCCGGATGGCTTGCTGACCGGATTTGTGACGGTAAACCCCCGCTGGTCAGGATTCACGCCGCTGGACTATCTTACGGCCTGCGAAAGCATTCAGCCCGGAACTTCCGCAGAAGACAGCGAACCTCCCGTCACGGTAGAAAAAGGAGATTTCGATCTCCGCGGCTATGAGATAGTCAGGTCAGAGTTTTTTGATATAGCAAATAGGTTCTCCATGACCGTCTCCTCTGACAGGCTGAAATTCTCATCATCATGCACGCGGAAAATAGACAGTGCTTATGTAGAGATCCTGATCCACCCTGTAAAGCACATTATAGCAATACGAAAAACAACAACGGATAACCGTCTCGCATTTAACTGGAGCCGGGTAAAGAATGATATTAACATGCCCCGGCATATAGGCATATCCGCCATTTCCGCCTGCCTTTTTACACTTTCCGGATGGGACGTTGAGAATAAGTACAGGATTTACGGCACACAGATTGAAAACGGGGATTCTCCCGTCATCCTGTTTAACATATCAGATGCGGAAACCATCATATCCAGGGATACAGAAGATAAGGCAGAAGATAACACAGACAGTGAGAAAAAGGCATCTTGCAGTTCTGCAGGCAACATGATCGCCTATCCGGCTTCATGGGCTGACGGTTTCGGTGTTGACTACTATTCACACAGGTATTTATACGAATCAGCCATCCCGAAATGCAACGATCCGGTTATCATAGCAGCGGATCCGGTACCATATAATCCTGATCCCAAGTTAGAAGTGCTGGATCCTGTCATGATCGCTTCTCGTATCGATGACGTGCTGAATGAGATCACCCCTGCGGAGGAAGCTTAAATGGCCGTACAGCGAAAGCCCGTCGGCATGGACGTTATCGAGGATGACAGTTTTAGCCTTGACGGGTTCCAAGTAGTCCGCGGAGAATTCTTTGCCCATACCTACGAGCCGTCGATAACCTTCGTTGATTACAAAGTATATGTTAATACCGCGTGTATAAGGATGCTCCCGGAATACGACCATATCCAGATCCTTGTTAATCCCGATATGAAAAAACTTGCCGTAAGGCCTTGCAGCGATGCCTCAAAGGATTCCTTCAGATGGTGTTCGGCAACAGAAAAGAGAAGCCCCAGACAGATCACCTGCAGGATATTCTTTGCCAAGGTCTTTTCTCTTATGGGCTGGAACATGAAAGACAGGTATAAGATGCTGGGAAAGCTGATCAAATCCAGGAACCAGCTGTTTTTCGTGTTTGACCTCACATCCCCCGAAGTGATAATCCGAACCGTAGACGAAGACGGGAAGATCCACAGTGCAAAGGATCCCAGCTATCCCGCAGACTGGCAGACCCAGTTCGGATTACCCGTTGCCGAGCATGACGGCCAGCTCATGATCAACATCTTTGATGACAAGGCGGTCTTTAATCTCGAGAAGGATCCGTTTGCTACGCAGAAGAAAGTATTAATCGATACTATAAAGCAGAAAAGCGAGGAACAAAAAAATGAGCAGTTCTCCCTACTTGAATCCAAATTACTTGCCGGTGCTGACAATAGATCTAAAGAAAGGCAGAGTCAGGATTTACAAGCAGACCCTGCACCTGTTGGATGACCCGGATTACGTGCAGTTCCTGGTGCATCCCGAGAAACGCATCCTTGCTGTAAGACGCGGCAGTGAAAAAGACTTCTGTGCCCAGAAGGTATATTGGACAACCCTGACTGATAAAAAGCAGTGTTGCGAATACTACAGCAAGTATTTTGTGAAAGGACTGGCAGGGCTTCTGGACAGGCAGAATGATGAATGGAGCACTTACAGAACAACCGGCAGGATAAGCCAGAAGAAAGATTGGATCATCTTTGACCTGAACCAGTCAGAGATCATCAGTGACGAGGCTGAGCCGGAGGAGTCTGCAGGATGACTCCAAAACAGGAATATGACCTTAAGATCGATCCGGAATTTGAATCCCTGCACATTTCGCCGGACGAAAGCACTATCGAAAAACTTGAGAAGAACATTCTAATGAACGGAGTTTTTCATCCGCTTGTCCTATGGCAGGGGATTCTTGTAGACGGATATAAAAGATACAGCATATGCAGGAAACACCATCTGCCCTTCCCTATACGCACGGTCTTTCTGGCTTCAAGGACTGATGTCATGATATGGATATGTGACCGTATGTTACTCAGATACGACCTGTCGGAAGAACGCAGAAAATACTATATCGGAAAGAAGTT
>CACZRA010000133.1 GCA_902783395.1 uncultured Lachnospiraceae bacterium | reverse complement strand
TCATGGGCGCAACGGGGCTCGAACCCGTGACCTCCCGCGTGTGAGGCGGACGCTCTCCCAGCTGAGCTATACTCCCTTTAACGCAATGATTATAACCCGACTTTATCATAAGGTCAACAAACATGAATCATTGTGGTAGAATAAATATGATCACATATTTGGGAGAGAAGACCATGGACTACAGTGAATTGAGCAGGCAGGCAGATGAAGCGAGAAGGCATTCATACTGTTTATATTCCGGATATTCGGTCGGAGCCGCACTCCTTACCCGGTCCGGGAAGGTTTATACGGGATGTAATATCGAGAATGCATCATATCCTGCAGGAATATGTGCCGAAAGGACAGCTTATGCGAAGGCTGTAAGCGAGGGCGAAAGGGAGTTCGCTGCTATCGCGATAGCCGGCGGACCAAAAGGCGGTAAGCCTGCCGATGCCTATCCCTGCGGGGTCTGCAGACAGTTTATGAATGAATTCGTATCCGGTGACGACTTGGATGTTGTTATAGTACATAAAGAGCTTGACTATACGGTACATAAGCTGAGCGCGCTTTTACCCTGTTCTTTCGGCCCCGGAAACTTGAACTGACAGTATATTTATGTTAATGTATATTTCCCATGAAAATGAAGGAACATCATATAAGAAAGATCATAGCTGTTGTCTTTACACTGCTGGCATTTGCATCGACTGCCAGTTTTTCGGACAGCGCAACGGCCGGTGTCATAGGAAACGATGTTGTCATTGTAAATGATGACGGAAAGAAGACTGCGGTTGCAAAATCTGATATCTATAATGACGAAAGAGACGAGGGAAGCATAGAAGACGAGGCTTCGCTCATTGAAGACGACGACCTTGACAAGATAGCCGAGAATTCAAGGATAGCTGCCGAAGACTTTAACAAGAGGAACGGAAAAGGTGATAATTCATCTGATATACTGATAGAGGACGAATACGGCAACCTTGTAAATCCTTCCTTTGACGATGACTGGTCTCTGATCCTGATCAACAAGGATCATATGATCCCGGACGATTATTCTTTCGAGCTAACTACGATCACCGACGATGTCACCTCAGATGTAAGATGTGCAGGGGCTCTTGCGGACATGATAAAAGGAGCCAAAAGTGAGGGTGTCTATATTTACGTTCTCTCTCCCTACAGGGATCTGAAAAGACAGACATACGTGTTTGAGCGCAAGGTCGAATCGTTGATGGAGGAGGGATATGAATATGATGATGCATACAAAAAGGCCGCGGAGGTAGTTGCGATACCCGGAGCATCGGAGCATCAGATCGGTCTTGCTTTTGACTTTGTTACGGATCATTACTGGAAACTGGATGAGGGGTTCGCAAATACAAAAGCAGGAAAATGGCTTGCGGAGAACTCAACGGATTATGGTTTTATACTGAGATATCCGAAGGGCAAGGAAGATATAACCTTTATCGAATTCGAACCCTGGCATTACAGATATGTCGGAGTGGATGCCGCGAAGGAAATGAAAAAACTGAACCTCACGCTTGAGGAATATGACAAAATGATCGGACTTGTGGAATGAAGAACAGATACAGCCTGATAAAATGTGACGGCAGAGCCAGACGGGGGCGTCTTGATACGGTACATGGCACCGTAGAGACGCCTGTTTTTATGAATGTCGGAACTGTCGGTGCCATAAAAGGAGCCGTTTCTTCAGATGACCTGAAGGAGATAGGCTGTCAGATAGAGCTTTCAAACACCTATCATCTTCACGTACGTACGGGAGATGAGGTAATAAAAAGGCTTGGCGGACTCCACAGATTTATGGTATGGGACAGGCCCATACTTACGGATTCCGGAGGATTTCAGGTGTTTTCGCTCGCAAGCCTTCGCAGGATAAAGGAAGAGGGAGTCACCTTTGCATCGCATATTGACGGTCATAAGATATTCATGGGCCCCGAGGAGAGCATAAGGATCCAGTCAAACCTCGGCTCGACCATTGCAATGGCCTTTGACGAATGTCCGGATGCGAGATCTGCCAGGGACTATGTCGAGGCTTCGGTTCATCGAACGGAAAGATGGCTCAGAAGATGCAAGGATGAAATGGACAGACTTAACAGCCTGCCGGAAACGATAAACAAAGACCAGATGCTTTTCGGAATAAATCAGGGGGCGGTCTTTGACGATATAAGGATCGAAAATGCGGAGCTGATCAGGGAAATGGATCTTGACGGCTATGCCATAGGAGGTCTTGCGGTCGGGGAAACACATGAGGAGATGTACCATATCCTTGATGTCACCATACCGCATCTTCCTTCCGATAAGCCGGTTTACCTTATGGGGGTGGGCACTCCCGTCAATATTGTTGAGGCAGTCTACAGGGGTGTTGATTTCTTTGACTGCGTATATCCATCAAGAAACGCCAGACACGGCCAGCTGTACACTCATGCCGGAAAGATCAATATAAAGAACGCAAAATACGCTGAGGATATGACACCGATAGAAGAGGGCTGTCTTTGTCCCGCATGCCGGAAATACAGCAGAGCCTACATAAGGCATCTGATAAAGGCAGGGGAAATGCTGGGATTGAGACTGTGTGTCCTTCACAACCTGTATTTCTACAATCATCTGATGGAAGAAATACGTCAGGCCATAGATGAAGAAAGATACGAGGCCTTCAGGGATGATTTTATAAGGAATTATTCTTGATATAGATGTTCACATCCGGATATAATCACATATCACTGTTTTGGAGAAAAATAAGAAAATGAATATTGTCAGAAGATTATACTGCAGAGCATTTCAGTTTGCATTTAAGGCGGCCATCCCGATCCTTCCTTACAGGGATCCAAAGGAGATGGCAAGTGTTGATGAGGTACCTCACCTTCTACATAAACTCGGGAGAAATTCTGTTCTCCTGGTCACGGACAAGCCCCTGCGCTGGGCGCAGGTTACCCAAAGACTTGAGGATGAACTAAAAAAAGCCGGGATAAAATGTGCCGTTTTTGATCTTGTGGAACCTAACCCTACGATAAAGAATGTAGAGGCCGCAAGAAGGGTCTATATCAGGAATAACTGCAAAGCCATTATAGGCTTCGGCGGAGGCTCATCTATAGACTGTGCGAAAGCTGTAGGCGCAAGACTTGCGTATCCGAAAAGAAGCATAGATCAGATGAAGGGGATCTTAAAGATCTGGCGAAGGATACCGCCGCTGATCGCGATCCCAACAACCGCAGGGACCGGAAGCGAGGTGACTGTGGCATCCATCATAACAGACAGCGAAAAGAAGCATAAATATGCGATGAACAGCTTTCCCCTTATCCCTAAGTACAATGTGCTCGACCCGAGGGTCACCTATACTCTTCCTCCCTCGCTTACCGCTACTACAGGGATGGATGCCCTGACTCATGCGGTTGAGGCTTATATCGGAAGATCGACAACGAAAAAGACCAGGGCACTTGCAAGGGAAGCCGTGAAGCTTATTTTTGCCAATGTGGAGACTGCATATAAAGACGGCAGGAATCATGAGGCAAGAGAGAATATGCTCCATGCTTCAAACAGGGCCGGACTTGCTTTCTCCATTTCCTATGTAGGGTATGTCCATGCCGTAGCCCATTCTCTCGGCGGACAGTATGGCATAGCACACGGTCTTGCAAACGCAGTATTGCTGCCTATAGTCCTTGAGGATTACGGGCCCTGTGTATACGGTAAGCTCTCCGAGCTGGCAGCTGCGGCGGGGATAGCGGACGAGGGAGCTTCGGAGGAGCATAATGCGGTAAAATTCATTAAAGCCGTAAGGGATATGAACAAACGTATGGGGATACCCGAAAAGCTTAAGGGGATCGACAGGAAAGATATCCCGGTCATGGCAGGGCATGCAGACAGGGAGGCAAATCCGCTTTATCCGGTGCCGAAGCTTATGGATGCGAAAGAGCTCGAAAGATTCTATTATATGGCAGCAGATTGGAGTGAGGAATGATGGATATAGCTGGAACACTTAATTCTCAAAGAAGGTTCTTTAACAGCGGGGCAACGCTTCCGGTCTCCTTCAGGACGGAAAGCCTGAAAAAGCTTTACCGGGTAATAAGAAAGCATGAGGACGAGATATCGGCGGCTTTGAAGGAAGATCTCGGGAAGAGCCGGGTTGAAGGATATTTCTGTGAGACAGGTCTTGTCCTTTCGGAGATAAGCTATATGATACGTCATATACGTTCCTTTGCCAGAGAACGTACCGTCCATTCACCCATAACGCAGTTTGTATCCAGAAGCTTTATAAAACCTTCCCCTTACGGCTGTACGCTTATCATGAGCCCCTGGAATTATCCTCTTTTGCTTACCCTGGAACCGCTTGTTGACGCGGTCGCTGCAGGGAATACGGCGATAGTCAAGCCAAGCGCTTATTCTCCTGCAACGAGCGGGATCATAGAGATGATAATAAAAGAAAGCTTTGATCCGAAGCATGTAGCCTGTGTAACGGGGGGAAGAAAGGAGAATTCAGCGCTTCTTGACCAGAAGTTTGATCTGATATTCTTCACGGGAAGCCAGGCGGTAGGACGGGAGGTCCTCCGTCATGCCGCTGAAAATCTGACCCCGTCTGTTCTGGAGCTTGGAGGTAAGAGCCCATGTATAATAGACGGCAGCGCAAAGATAAAACTATCTGCAAGGAGATTTGTATTCGCAAAATTCCTGAACGTCGGCCAGACCTGTGTTGCTCCGGATTATGTTCTCTGTCACCGGAGCGTAAAGGATGCCTTCATCCGCGAAGTCATACGCGAGATCAAAAGACAGTTCGGATCAGATCCGCTTGATAACGATGCCTACGGCAAGATAATAAACCAAAAGCATTTCCACAGGCTTATGGGACTGATAGATAAGGAAAAGACCGTGTACGGCGGAGAGGCAGATGAGAACAGGCTTAAGATAGCACCTGTCGTCATGGATAATGTAAAACAGGATGATGCGGTCATGCAGGAGGAGATATTCGGACCGATAGTTCCCGTCCTGACTTTTGACAGCTATAAGGAAATATACGACCAGCTTGCCCAAAGGCCCAGACCGCTGGCCCTGTATATCTTTGCAGAGGACAGAAAGCGCATCCGGGAGATCACGTCAAGAGTATCATACGGAGGCGGCTGCATAAACGATGCGGTGGTACATCTTGCCTCAAGCGAGATGGGCTTCGGAGGAGTCGGGGAAAGCGGGATGGGAGCATATCACGGTAAAGTCGGCTTTGACACATTTTCACATAAGAAAAGCATTCTCGACAAAAAGACCTGGATAGATATCCCCATAAGATATCAGCCGTTTATCAGAGGCCTGCACGAGAGGATATTCCATCTGGTCCTGAGATGATATGGATAATAAGGACACCTTTGACCCGAGAAGAAAAGAGGCGGAGCGAAGTATAATAAAGACCTTCCGTAAGGAACTGTGGTCCCGGTTTACCCAGGCTGTAAATAAGTATGAGCTTATAAAGCCCGGGGACCGGATAGCGGTATGCGTATCGGGAGGCAAGGATTCCTTCCTTATGGCAAAGCTTTTTCAGGAGCTCTATGCCCACGGTGAAAGAAACTTCGAGCCTGTGTATATTAACATGGATCCCGGCTATAACGAAGCAAACCGTCTGAAGATTCGTCATAATGCGGATCTCCTCGGAGTCCCGCTTAAAGAATTCAGCTGCCCTATATTTGAAATAGTCGGAGAGAACGAGACGTCGCCATGTTATCCGTGCGCACGTATGAGACGCGGGGCTCTTTATTCCCATGCCGGGGAGCTGAAGTGCAATAAGATAGCCCTCGGACACCACTATGACGACGTGATAGAGACGATACTCATGGGGATGCTGTACGGCGGGCAGATACAGACGATGATGCCTAAGCTGCATTCCGTCAATTTTCCCGGAATGGAGCTTATAAGGCCTATGTATCTTATCAGGGAAGACAGCGTATTAAGATGGGCAAAACACAACGAACTTGAATTCATAGCCTGTGCCTGCCGTCTGACAGAAGGCATTGCTTCCAAAAGAGGCAGCATTGACAGCAAAAGAGCGGAGATAAAGGCTCTTATCAAAAAACTTCACGAAACAAATCAGTATACGGAAGCCAATATCTTTAAAAGCGTGGAAAACGTCAATCTGTCCACGATCATCCGGTACAAGCAGGACGGCATAGCTCATCATTTCCTTGATACATATGACTCTGTCAAAGGGGACGATCTGTTTTGATTAGATTTTAAAAATGGCGTATAATCTCAAGTTTGGAAGCAAAATTGGCTCAAACCCAGTAATGGCAAGGGTTTGAGCCGTTTCTTCTGTATGGCGTATTTTTGGATTTTGGGAGCCGGATGATATTTTTTTCGGCTCATCCTCGTGGATGCCCTGCGCACGAGGGGGGATGTGTATAGTGGTTATATTA
>CACZRA010000132.1 GCA_902783395.1 uncultured Lachnospiraceae bacterium | reverse complement strand
TTGTTATAAGGGCCGCTTTGGTATTATCACCGTAGCCCAGGCCGTCAGCAATACCTGCCGCAAGCGCTATGACATTCTTCAGTGCCCCGCCGAGTTCCATACCGTAGGGATCGTCGGAGGTATACACTCTGAACACGTCGCTCATAAACACATCCTGCACATAAGACGCATCGTTTTCATTTTCGGATCCGGCAACTATCGCGGTGGGTACTCCCCTGCCCACCTCCTCGGCGTGCGTGGGTCCGCAAAGGACAACAACCCTTGACTGGGGTATCTCCTCCTTTATTATCTCCGACAGCGTATCAAAGGTTTCATCCTCAAGTCCTTTCGCGACCGATACTATGACCTGACCGTCCGCCACATAACCGCTCATGCTCTGCGAGGTCTTCCTTGTAAAGGGTGAAGGTACCGCAAGCACGATAAGCTCCTTTTCGCTTACGGCCTCCTCAAGATCGGTGGTAAAGATCATGTCCTCAGGAAGCTTAACACCCGGAAGCTTATCCTTCTGCTCATGAAAGGATCTGAGCATATCGATCTCCGCCGATATCGCGGAATAAACCGTTACTGCATGTCCGTTATCGCTCAGGAGCTTTGAAAGGGCTGTTCCCCAGCTCCCCGCTCCTATTACACCTATGTTCTTCATTTCTTTTCCATTTCTCCTTTTTTGAAAAGATATGTTTTTTTCTCGTTATGATTGATGAGCCTTACTATGTTTTCCCTGTGTCTTATCACCGCCATGGCGCATAGTATCCCGGTGAGGATGATGCACTCTATCGCGACCGGCGTTGTAATATCCCTGAACGTTCCTATTTTCAGAAGACTCATTACAACAAGCTCAATGAAGAAGCTGACGATAAGGCAGATCGACCCCAGTGAGACATAGTGGGTCGTAAAGAATATCCCGAAAAACACTATAAGGCCGATCATGACCATAAAGGGATCCATCGTGATGATCCAGCCTGCTGTACAGGCTATGCCCTTTCCGCCCTTAAAGCCCAGATAGAACGGAAAATTATGTCCCATGATAGTTCCGAAGGACGCATATATCTTTATGAGCTGAAGCATCTCGGGATTAACATCCTTACGGTAGAATATCGCAAGACATATGAGCACCGCAACTATGCATTTGATCACGTCTCCGAAAAAGGTGATCAGTCCGGCCTTCGTGCCCATGGTCCTCAGCATGTTGGTGGTACCGGCATTTCCCGAACCGTGCTCTCTGATATCTATTCCGTGCATTCTTCCAAGGATGTAGCTTGTCTGGAAAAGCCCGCAGACATAACCTATCAACAGGCAGGTTATTCGCATTATCATTTTCCTTCCGTCTTCCTTTCCCTTATCAAAAAATGTATCGGTGTACCCTGAAAGCCGAACGCATCGCGGATACGGTTTTCAAGGTATCTCGTATATGAATAATGCATAAGCTTTGCGTTATTCACAAATATCACTATGGTCGGCGGTTTCACCGCGACCTGGGTTGCATAGAGGACCCTGAGTCTTCTTCCCTTATCGGAGGGCGGCTGCTGGAGCATCACCGCCTCACTCACTATCTCATTCAGCACACCGGTCTGTATCCTGAGGTTCTGATTTGCGATGACCGTATCGATCGATTCAAAAAGCTTTTCGGTGCGCTGTCCGGTCTTTGCCGATATGAACAGGATCTCCGCGTAGGGCATGAAGGACAGCGTCTGCATGATCTCCCTGCTCATCTTGTAAATTGTCTTGTCATCCTTCTTTACGGCATCCCATTTATTTACGGCTATAATGATACCCTTTCCTCTGTCATGGGCAATACCCGCGATCTTTGCATCCTGTTCCGCGACTCCCTCCGTACCGTCTATGACAAGGACGACTATATCTGCCCTTTCCACCGCGGATACGGTCCTTGCCACCATATAGGTCTCAAGCTCCTCTTTTATCTTGTTTTTCCTGCGGAGTCCTGCGGTATCGACAAAAATATACTCCCTGCCGTTTCTCTTCACCACCGTATCAACGGCATCCCTGGTAGTGCCTGCGATATCAGACACTATCAGCCTGTCTTTTCCCAGATATCTGTTTATCAGCGACGACTTGCCTACGTTCGGCCTTCCGACTATGGCTATCCTCGGTCTGTCATCCTCCTCTTCATCGGCGCTCTTTGCGGGAAAGCAGGCCACAACCTCATCCAGAAGATCCCCTACCCCGGTACGCTGGTCAGCCGAGACCGGTATCGGATCACCGAGGCCCAGATTATAAAACTCATATATATCAGCCTCGTATTTCTTGAAGGAATCGACCTTATTGACAGCCAGTACGATCTTCTTGCGGGACTTTCTAAGCATATCGGCGACCTTGTCGTCCGAGTCGGTAAGCCCCATCTGTACATCGGTCATAAATATGATAACATCGGCAGTATCTATGGCGATCTGCGCCTGCTCCCTCATTTTGGACAGGATCACATCCTTCGAATCGGGCTCGATGCCGCCCGTATCTATCAGGGTGAAAAGTCTTCCGTTCCAGTCGACATCAGCATATATCCGGTCTCTTGTGATACCGGGTTCATCCTTTACTATAGCTATACGCTCCCCGGCAAGATAATTGAAGAGCGACGATTTTCCCACATTCGGTCTTCCTACGACCGCAACTACAGGCTTCATTCTTTCCCCCTGAACATTCCTGTAAATGACGCACCGTCTGATTTTACAATACTGACCGGAACCTGTAAAGCATCCGCTATCTGCCCTGTCGTCACATCGTCCAGTAATACATGGGTCCCCGCCCTGAGGAGGTTTTCGGGCAGGTAAAGCCTTTCCCCCAGGGGCTTATCCTTAAGCTGCGCCATTATGTCACGTCCGGTAAGAAGTCCCGAAACGGTTATGCTTTCTCCGAAGAAGTCATTCCTTATCGGATATACGCGGACGTCCACATTGGGAAAATAAGGACGGAGCTTATCAGCCAGTTCCCGTATGACCGGAGATATGAGCTGTCCCGTGGCTATGCTGAAGCTTCCGCTCATTTCGCTTTTTTTAAGTGTTTTAAGCTCCTCCTCTATATCGTCAGTAAGGAGCCTTACCATTCCGACCCCGTTTTCCAGCTGCAGATATCCGTCATATCTTCCGGCTTCGGGTATGGGTATGCCTGCATTCAGATACCACTCATCGGAGGCATGTATAAAGTGCGTGCCGTACTCGCCGTAGATCCTGTCCTGCCAGCCCTCGATCTGTTCTATAAGCCTTACCGCATCCTCCCTGTCAAAGGGTTCAAGCGGATACAGCCCCTCCCTGTATCTCGAAAGTCCGACGGGAACCACGGATACACTTTCAAGACAGGGTATGTAGCCTGTAAGATCGGATATGGACCGGTCAAGCTCCGCGCCGTCATTTATTCCCCTGCAGAGTACTATCTGGCCGTTCATTGATATCCCCGCTTCAAAGAGCCTGTCTGCCTTTTTCAGCGCCTCGCCTGCGAAACGGTTTCCCATCATCTTATTT
>CACZRA010000131.1 GCA_902783395.1 uncultured Lachnospiraceae bacterium | reverse complement strand
TTCCTCTCTATAGATTCGCTGAACCTGGTTGCTGATCCGTGATACAGAACTGAAGGAGGCTGCTTTTCATCATAACCCAGGTCGACATCTACCGAATGTCCGTGTACAGCCCTGACTTTTTTGCCGTCATCACTGAACTCATATCTTTGCTTGTCTTTTCCATAGGCCAGTTCCTGTAATGATTCTACGGTGAGCGGATATTTGGGCTGTACCTTTTCTATAAGATCAGCCACATCGGTCCAGCCGTGTTCATCCAGGACAACTCCTGCCTCCTCCGGATGATGCCTGAGCAGCATTGATACGTACTTGCCCATCCTTATATTCGTATCCATCTTTTTGATCACCACTACCTCCGTTATTTCTTTTCTTGGTGGACATACAGTTCAAAACTCCGTCCACATCCAAAAATACAACTCTCATTGTCAGAATACCTTTAATTCTCGTCCCAGTTTATTTCCTCTGGCTTCAAGTCATTCCAATAGTCAAACAATGCATCGGCTCCGGTATATCCTTTTTCCCAAGCCTTATAATCAGATAAATGGAAAGTACACTCCGGGCACCATAGCCTTACTATCGGTCCTGAATACAGATAAGCTATTTTCTTTGCGTCACATCCACACTTTGGGCAAGGCGATGTTATTTTACTGATATTATCCATTCCTTCACTCCATTTCATATTTCAGATCTGTGTCATTCATGAAAAGTCCGATCTTTTTGTACATGATCTTAAGATCATCAATGTCCCGATCGCAGTGATAATGCCCTGCATACCATCTTTTATAGGATAAGCGCTCCTCTATCTCACCCAGCCATCTCTCCGTACTTGAGTCAACTGTTGACTGATCCAGATCCCTGATAAAATGATCTACCGGACGGTATTTATATGGGACAGTATGTGATAGAACAACGTCTACCGTCCAATCATTCTTTTCAAGCTGCTGCTCAACATATGCCTTCGTCTCTTCTGACGGCTGTTCATCGCTGAACCACTTATATCCCCGGGACTGTCGATAATACTTATCAACACTGTATGCTCCACCGATCACTGTGGTTTTAAATCCCCCAATATCATAAATCTCACCATCTTTTGCGAACATCAGGAACGGATATGTATCTTCTACATACACCTTTCCGCCATGCCACTCCATCTCAGAATATAGGCCGGTAGATTCCGGTCTCATTTCGTGATTTCCATGTATACACAAAAGGTTTATTCCGAGCTTCGACAACCGGGATTTGATCTGATCATCTTTGTCGTCACCGTAATAATTGATACAGGCGTCGCCTAGAATTATCATCAGATCACCACTGACGATACCGAATTTACTTGTAAAACCAAGCAGCCTTTCAAACTTCCGGTGTGTATCACCCGTGATCGTTATGACCGGGGCGTCAGGATTTTTGCCACGTAGCAGCTCTTTTCTCGAGAGATTTCTTTTTATCTTCTCCGCGCAGAACACATTGTTTTCATCATAGAAGTATCGCCAAACCGGTCTGTCCTCTGTTCCATCGGCCATATCCCACCTGATATACAGACGCTCGTTCTTATCTGTCCAGTAAGAATACGGCATACAATAATCGGGAAATCGCTTCTGGTATTCCTGTGCAGCGCAGAGCACGGGATTGATACGATCAAGTTCTTCAGCCGATTCATCTTTTAATATATAGTTTTTTCCGAAGATTACCTCTTTCATAGAATGTTCCAAACAAAAACGACTTCACTTACAATTTTTATTAACCTGCTTATCCGTACACCAATCCGGTCCCGTAAGCGCATCACGGTGCTTACTAAATCGCACTTATATGAACAATGAGGAGGCTCCATATGCTGGCTGAAGTCCGACCTTCTTCCTGCCATATGGAAAGAATGTCTTCACAAGATATCTATAAAGTTTCTCGCTGGGCCAGATATGTTCTTCATCATAATAGTACTCCATGGGGAGTACCATCATCGGAATATAGGAATCTGTAATACCCGTAAAATAAATATCCACTTCGTCACGATACCCTATTCTTCCTTCATCGTAATAATCCATTTTTCTGTCACGGTATGGTTCGAAATCCCTGGCATCACAATATTTCAGCAGCTCCGGCATTTTTTCGTCAGGTATGTTTATCCCAATCGAATAATTAACCTTATATTCTTCGGACAGCGTATCGCAAGTCGGAAGAAATTGCTTCCTGAAGCCATTTTTCCAGGATCTAACTATTCTCGCAGGTCTGCCAAAAGAGCGAGAAAAATGCATTCCATGGATCTCGAATGACTTCTCTTCAATAATCGCTGGAGCTTCAAAATAGGGCTCGTATATTTGATACGATAATTCCTGCTCAACAGTATTAAGCAGCAGTATGCTATGCAACATGAAGTTTGTATACTCCCGGTACTCCACTTTTGAAAAATAGATCGGTCTGTTGTCTATTTTCCTCTTTTTCTCCCCTTTTATATTTTATCCCTTTATTGCCCCTAATCTACGAGGAATCTACTTTATTTTAAACCAATCCGGCGGTATCTCGTCATCATCATCCTCAAGCTCTTCCAACACAGTTTTTTCCGGTATCGTATCTCCTTTTCCCACTGTAAGATCAACTATCCTCTGCAGGGCGCGGCTTACAAGCATGATCGCATTAATGTCTGGTTCATTGTCCCAAAGTTCAGATATCGCATTTGCAATCTCTGCTTCTTTATCAATATCCTCCACCGTCCATCCGCTATATCCGCCATTTTCGTGCCGCAAAGCAAATGTTTTAGCAGGATTCTCTATGATAAGATTGCGATTGACCATATCTATTAACCCCGGTATTTCAGATGCATTTTGGGGCTGAATGTCAATATAAGAGCCCTTGTAGTCACTTTGGGCATATTCAATATGCAGCATATGATCACCTCCTAGACAATATCCAATGCTTTAGCGTGACAATCTTCCCATGTAAGTTCATCGATATACTCCCGGATCACATTCTTCATCCCTCGGATCCCATATCCGGAAACGTACGCGTTATGGGCAATTTCTTCTTTTTTTCTATCGCTGATGCTTATCGGAATATTGAATTCCTTCTCCATCTCATAAACCGGACCACGATCCCTTATACTCAGCATCTCCAAAAAAGAACTTTCATCTAACTTTTTA
>CACZRA010000130.1 GCA_902783395.1 uncultured Lachnospiraceae bacterium | reverse complement strand
TGGGACAGACTTTAACGGATACTTCGGAGAGATAGAGGAAATAGAGCCGAAGATCTATAAGGTTGCTGTCGAAGAGATAAACTACAAAATTGCCCCCGGGGAAACTGACGATCCTCATGGTCTTCAGGGCGTGGACTCGGTAATGGTCTATCTTCCCGGTGCGGCATGGACGTCTCTTGATCCCGAATATGCCCTTCTTACGAGTTCAAAGTGTTTCTATGCCTCGGCGATATACCATTTCTGCGGTCAATTGGCGGACGATCACCCCGAGGATATGATTTTTGCCGGAATATATGCTGAAAAGACAAGGGCATTTTTTACTTCCGTTTATAACGGAGACGGTAATTGCGTATATCTGAAAAACCGCAGCGTGTTCCCTGAGATAAAGAGCAGAGGGCATGAATTCTTTGAAGATGAGACATATGATCTTCGTGATTCGAACGAAGACGCATCTGTTACCATCTCAAATATCTGTACGATCGGAAATGATGATAGTTCATTATATGAGAAATATAAACGCAGTGACTGGGAGGAACTGGCTAAGGAGTGTGCCGGCCGGGTGATGGACGGAAAGAAAATATCGGATCTTAAGATATGGCTTCCCGAAGATGAGGAGCCGGATCATCATGACGAATACTCCATCAAGCCGGAATATGAGTTTGTCAACGCACAGAAAGCATACGCTGCATGGTGGAGTACGGGGAGCGGCTCGGAAAAGATGAATTATACAGCCAGGATCATCCCATATAACGGTTATGTCTATATCTATTCGATCGGAATCGATCCTGTCAAAGTTGATGACATAACGACCGAGGCACTTGATAACTTTATCACCTCACTGACGTTTACATCTGTCCCTGAAGGTCTTTCCAATGACTCACCGGATGATGAAGTGCGGTACATTCCGGGTACAGTCGGAGGCCATTTCAAAAAGGGCAAAAAGACATCATTGTCTGTTGATATAAAAGAAGATAAGGGGAAAAATACCCGCTATGATATCGCGGACGGCTGTGGACTGTATAAGGATCAGGAAACTGAGTGGTATTACGATTATTACTACGGATATGAGACACTTGCAGATGTAGCCGAGGGTATGAAGATCGATCCGGGTACGATCGAAGAAGGGGAAGAATATCCGTACGATATCACGGACAAGGTGTACTATATCTATCTGAATAAGGACGATCAGATCGTTTTCATGTACGAAAAACCGGTAATACCTGAAGGTGAATGAAACTACCACCTGCTCACGGTGATGATCGCGACTATGATCGCACAGATCACCCCAAAGCTGTAAATGGCGGTCTCTATTATTCCGATCACGAAGAACTTCCCGGACGCTGCTATGCCCTCCTTCTTTGCCCTTGCGGCATACACCGTCCCGACGACAGCCATCACAAGACATGGCAGCGTTGTAAGGATCAGGCTCAGGGAACCTAAGAAGATCAAAGCTGCCGCGGTTACATCACTGCCTGTGGAAAAATAACTTATCGTCAGTGGGGCCAGACATAAAGCAGTGACCGCGCAGACTATGATCGGTATCAGTGTCAGGATTTTTGCTCGCTTATGATTTTTATTATCCATAGGTTTCGATATATTTCAGCGTTACAGATCTACAGTCTATTCCCTTAACCAGGGCAGAACCCGGCATCTTTTGCGGGATTTATAAGGTACATTATGATTACAGCAGGTGATTATTGCAAGTGATCATCTCCTTGATGGGATTACCGGTATTATACTATAATCCGAGGGGATAAAAAAGGAACGGAGACCTGACAGAAAATGAAAAAAAGAATATTTGCTGCGATCATCGCATGTCTTCTGACCGGCTGCATGCTTGCAGGCTGCGGGGCGGCTGATGACAGTAACACGAAGGATAATACGGAACCCACCGAGGATAGCACAGATGCTGTCAAAGACGATGACAGTGACAGTGGGAACGAAGATGATCCCGGGAAAGAGTCGGGGAGTTCAGATGAAGAAACAGCCGGGACCGGGAAATCCGGTGGGGATCTCGATTTTGCCGGTGCTTTCAAGGAAGGACTGGTATACAACAACGGCAGCTACTTTGTAAGGATCAGGGATAAGGTATATTTCAGGAATATATCACCCGACTCCATGGAAAGGGGCGCAGCCTTTGGAGAATTCTTACGCAACGAGTTTTATACCATACCGAGCCCGCTTATCTCTTATGACGTAAATACCTGCGAATGGGAAGAGATCGATACTGTGTCGGGAACAGGAGAGCTGTATGCATGCCCGGAGGGATTTTATATCGGAGAGATCAATCCTGATCTTTTTGATGCCAGCTGTACGAATCTTTATGATCCGGTAACGAAAGAGACATCCCTTTTCTGCAAGGGATTACCGCTTGGCATATCGGGAGACGGAGAAATACTTGCCGTGGAGGAATACGGAGGAGCAGCAATAAATACGGTTTTATATAAGGGCGGCAAAGAGATCGTAAGAATCGGCGGTGAGAACATATTATATGAGTATGTCGGATTTGCCGGAGATACTATGATCGCAATGCTTCACACCGCAAATGAGGAATACATCTTATGCTCGGTTGATGAAACAGGAAATATTACCGAGCTTGGGTTGATCGGTAATTCCGATAACGGCTACGGTGAACCGAAACAGTTCAAGTTTGTTGACGGATATGTATATTTAAGCCTCGGATATTATGAGGGAACAGGACATTTCTTAAGCAGATGGGAGGTTGTCAAAGCAAAACCCGGAGTCAGCGGAAGTCTTGAAGTGGCAATAAACGGTGATGATGAACCCTCAACATATGAAGGCGAAGGCCCGGATCCTGATGTACCAATCTTTTTCTTTGACACGGGCGGGGCAATTGATTGCTCCGAGCATGTGCCGTATGACGTATATATGGGAGACGGCGATAAGGAAAATGATCTGTTATATTATGATGACATATTCGAAGAATGTCTTCTGGTCAAGGATTTTATCGACAGAAGCGATTACGAAAAATGCTCGATAATACAGGATATGGAATCCATAACAGAGACCGCGTTTATTATCTATGCCGATGCTGAGGCTGACAGTGAATACGACATAGGCTGGCGTACGGGCTATCGGATGACAGGATGGCATATCTGCGCCATTCCCTTTGATTCTGACCATCTTGACATCAATGGACTGGCAAAGGATATCATTTATTTTGAAGAAGACGGAGATAAGACAGAGAAATCCGATAAAGGTGATCCGCTTGAGGGACTGGTCTCAAAGGATATCCTTGACAGATTCCGCGAGTCAGATCCCGTAAAGTACCCGGACTCGGTCAAAAAAGAGGCTTTTGCGCTCGGCAGCTGGGTGCAGAGGAGTATTGGAGAGATTCCGGCATCCACAAGGGAAAAAGGCGAGGAGATAGGACGGCGAAATGAGTTCTGGTTCGGAACGGATATCGGTAATAACTTTGACAGCAATTTTCCGAAGATCTATGAGGCTTACTATTGCCTGAAGGACTACTATACATCCGGCGGAAAAAGAAGTAAGGATTTTTACGACGGGGTTATGGAAGAAATCGAATTCTTTGGAAACGGTGATGCGAAAAACATCGAGAATATGTATACCGATATGCAGGAATTCATTACCGACTGCAATAATATCATTCGCGCCAAATGACCATATTTTAAGACCGGCGAAAATTCCTTGACATATTATATTTGACCAAATATAATATGGTCAAAGGTAACTGATGATGCTTATTCAGATCAGGAGGATAAAGATATGGCATTTTATGATCAAAGCGTAACAGCAGCTAATGGTGAAGAGATATCTATGAGGGATTACGAGGGAAAGGTTGTACTCGTTGTTAATACGGCGACAGGGTGCGGATTCACACCTCATTACAAGGATCTTGAGGCCATGTATGAGAAGTATCATGACAGGGGATTTGAGATCATTGATGTCCCCTGCAATCAGTTTGCGGGACAGACTCCCGGAACAGATGATGAGATCCATGAGTTCTGCTCGCTGAAGTATAATACACAGTTCCCGCAGATGAAGAAATCGGATGTGAACGGTGAGACAGCGATCCCTCTGTTTAAATATCTTAAGTCCCAGAAGGGCTTCGAGGGATTCGGAAGAGGCCCCAAGGCTTTAGCCATGAGCGCGATGCTCTCCAAGATCGATAAGGACTATAAGAATAATCCGGAGATCAAATGGAACTTCACCAAGTTCGTAGTGGACAGAGAGGGTAATGTTGTTGCAAGGTTCGAG
>CACZRA010000129.1 GCA_902783395.1 uncultured Lachnospiraceae bacterium | reverse complement strand
ACTTGATATCAAGGAGAGTTGAGGCCATGACAAGGAACTCGGACATCGTATCCATGTCATAGTCATCCTCCTTCATCTTTTCCAGATACTCCATATACTGCTCAGTAATGAGCGCTATGGGGATATCATAGATATCGACTTTATTCTTATCTATCAGATGAAGAAGAAGGTCAAGCGGCCCCTCGAATGTTTCAACCTTGAATTCCAGTTCGCTCATGATGACTTCCTGATATCCACTATGACAAGCTCCGGGGGATTATTCACCCTCACATGTATGGAATGCATACCCAGTCCGCCGGAAACTATCATTTTCGTGCCGTTCTTCTCAAAATAACCCCTGTCATATTTCGGAAAAAGCTTGAGCTTCGGTGATACGAGCCCCCCGAGGTAAGGCAGTCTTATGACACCGCCGTGCATATGCCCCGAAAGCACCAGATCCGTTCCGTATTCACTGTACACATCAAAGTACTGCGGGTCATGGGCGATAAGAATATTGAAATAATCCCTGTCAGGTTCTCCGATATGCTCCCTTATCTGCTCCGTACTAAGTCCGGGATCCCATACCCTGCCGAAATAATAAAGAGGTAGATCCAGGCAGGATATCCTTATCCCCGTCTCTCCCAGATATTTATATGAATCACTGAGAATCTTAAGATCCGCTTCCTTTAATCCGGCCTTGAACAGCCTTCTCACCCTTGGCATATCATAACTTTCAAGGACCTTTTTCTCATGGTTTCCCATACCGTAGATCACCGGATATCTCTCATTTATCAGCTTCAGCACCTTCATTGTTGCCGAAGGATCCGACGTGTTGATGGAATCAACCATATCGCCTGCAAAGACAACGGCATCCGGTCTTTCCGAGCTTATTGCGTCCAAAAGCTGCCTGCCTCCGTCCCCGCACATGCAGTTATGAAGATCGGCAAGCACCGCAAGTCTGACATTCCGTCTGACATTACGGCCTGAAACGTTGTAATGAGTGATCTTAAATCTTGAATTAATATAAAGCTGCATAATCTGTCGTTAATAGTAATCAGAAGAAAGATCCGAACCGCTCTCATATTCCGAATCGTAATCCGAATCATAGCCTTCAGTGGAGCCGTATTCATCATATCCGTCGTCTTCAGTATCAGCTCCCGGAAATAAATCCGCTTCACTGTCTGCTCCCGGAAATAAATCCTCCCCATTGTCTGATCCAGGAAATAAATCCTCCCCACTGTCTGATCCAGGAAATAAATCCTCCCCACTGTCTGCTCCGGACTCCGGATAGAGCTCTCCGCCGTCCGGTACGTAATAATCGGAGCCGTTATCATCACCGGCATACCAGTATTCTTCATTTTGTCCGGAAGGCGTCTCACTGTAAACGCTCCCTTCATCATATCCGCCGTAATCCGAATCAACATCATACTCCAGCCCGCTCTTTTTCTTTACCGGAGGCATTTTCAGGGGGTTGGGTATCATCCCCGGCTTCTCATCGACCGGAGGATCAAATCTTTCCGGGTCATACGACGGCCCGGGATCAGCGGTTTCATAGCTCTCCGCTTCATAGCTTTCTTCAGGATATACCGGTTCCGGGGCAGGCGCATCAAAGTTTTCCGGGGGGAATGCCGCTTCCTGCGATGGAAGCTCATATTTTCCGCCTTCAAATACCGGCTCTTCTCCCGGAGCATCGCTCAAAGGTGAATCATAATCCTCATCGGGCTCATTCTGAAGTCTCGTATAATAATCCCCGGGAATATCCTCCGGAATGGGTGCATACAATCCCTCCTGACCGGACTGCGCCGTATCCGGCATATCGTATCCGTCAGACCTTCTGTCACCTCCGCCTCTTCTGTCGCCGGCACGCCTGTCTGCAATACGACGGTCTGTCCTCGCGGGATTGCGGAATAATGACCTGCCTTCTTCAGTCTTGGTTATAGGAGAGCCGTCGATATTCTTTTCAGAAAATGGCTCCGGAAGGAGCAGGGCATTGTTGTCCATTATTCATCCCAGTTATGGTATACCGCCTGTACATCATCATCCTCATCAAGAAGATCCAGCAGTCTCTGGAGAGCTGTCCTGTCCTCCTCACTGTCAACCGCAACATAATTCTGGGGAAGCATCGCGACCTCAGCCGATGCCATCGCAACACCCTCCTTTTCCAGCTTTTCCCTGACTGTATCAAAATCAGCGGGAGAAGTGATTATCTCGTAGGAATCATCCTCCTCCTTGAAATCCTCAGCGCCTGCATCGAGCGCAGTCATCATGAGATCATCCGGCTCCATTTCGCACTCTTCCTTGTCTACGATTATCTGACCCTTTTCGTCAAACATGAAGGATACGCAGCCGGGAGTGCCCATATTGCCCTTACCCTTGGAGAAGGCGGATCTTACCGATGCGGCTGTACGGTTCTTATTATCTGTGAGGGCGTTTACAATTATGGCTATTCCCGCAGGACCGTAGCCTTCATAGGTGCAGTATTCGTAATTTACATTACTGCCCTCGCCCGATGCCTTTTTGATACCGCGTTCGATAGTGTCATTCGGCATATTATTAGCCTTGGCTTTTGCTATGACCGTGGCAAGCTTGAAATTATTGGCCGGATCGGGGCCGCCCTCCTTGACAGCTACGGCTATCTCCCTTCCGATTATCGTAAAGATCTTTCCCTTTGCCGCATCGTTTTTCTCTTTCTTGTGTTTGATATTTGCGAATTTTGAATGTCCTGACATATTAACTCTCCTGTTCTGTAGATTTTTTGATCCTTACCTGCTGTATTACATGGTTGCTTATTGATACCACATGAAAATTATACCCGCCGTAGTCGGTTTCAAATATCTCTCCCGACTTGGGAACATGTCCAAGTACCGAGGTCAGAAAACCGTTCAGTGTTTCCACATCGTCTCCTTCAAACTTAATGCCTATCTTTTCCTCAATATCCGAAAGCGGTGTAAGACCTTTTACGATATATGCCTCTCCGCCTATCTTCCTTATATCCGCTTCATCGTCATCATACTCATCGAGGATATCTCCGACAAGCTCCTCCAGTATGTCTTCCAGCGTCACCAGTCCCGAAGTCTGGCCGTATTCATCGACAACTATGACCATATGGGTCTTCTTTGCCTGCATCATGGCAAAAAGCTCATCTATCTTTCTGGTCTCCGGCACGAAGCTTGCCGGCTTGATAAGCCCCTCTATCTCACCGATGGGCTTATCAAGGAGTGATCTGTCTCTTCCGGTCCTGATCACATCCTTCATATGCACTATCCCGAGGATATCATCTATCGTCTCATGGTATACGGGATATCTTGAATTTGCCCCGTCAAGGATGATGTCGATACACTCTGAAAGAAGGACGCTGTCCTCTATCGAATCCATCTCCTCCTTGTGGGTCATGATATCATGCGCCTCCTTGTCATCAAGCTCAAAGACGCGCTCTATCATCTTTGCCTCAGTTTCTTCAAGCTCCCCCGTATCGGTCCCCTCGGAAACTATAGACTTTATCTCATTTTCATATTTATCCTCGCCCTCTTCCTTCGGACGCAGAAATTTAGGTAATTCCATATTCAAAATGAACTGTTTATGCTTATAGCGGGTCCGTTATCCTCCCGCATATCATTATTCTCCGGAAGATCCGCCGTAGCGGTATCAGAGAAATAATTCATTGTAGCTATCGGTTGTCCCTCACTGTAATAAACCCTCGGGACTCTCTTGGTAAAGCATGAGACTATCTCGTAATTGAAACCGCCGAACATATTAGCCAGCGTTTCCACCGTGATCTCTTCTTCTCCGTCACGTCCTATGAGGGTGACCTCATCATAATCCTCTGCATCAGGTATGTTGGTAATATCGACCATGACCTGATCCATGCAGACCCTTCCGGCTATGGGAGCCCTCTTTCCCCGGATCAGCACATAGCCCCTGTTGGACAGAGCCCTCGGATAGCCGTCCCCGTATCCCACAGGAACCGTGGCGATCCTTGACTGCCGGCGCGCGGTCCACGATCCGCCGTATCCCACCTGATATCCGGGCATAACCTCCTTAATATAAACTATATGTGATTTAAGGGCAAGTGCGGGGCGGATCTCGATCTTGTGCTGGACATCTCTGGACGGCCAGAGACCGTACATGGTGATACCCGCTCTTACCATATCCATATTGGCTTCCCTCATCTCGACTATGCCCGCGGAATTGGATGAATGCCTGAGCCAGAAATCGATACCGTTCACGTGAAGCAGTTCAACATAATCATTAAACTTGTCCATCTGTTCAAAGGTGGGCCTTTTATCCCTGATATCCGCTTTGGAGAAGTGGGTAAAAACACCTTCCATAACCAGGTTGGGAAGAGCTGCTATCTCCTGTACCATCTCAAGGCTGGACTCATCAGCCTCAACTCCTATTCGTCCCATGCCTGTCTCCACGGCAAGATGTACATATACCCTTCTTCCCTGTCTTACGGCCTCTTCCGAGAGCTCACGGGCCATATCTTCCTTAAATACAACGGGTCTTATGTCGTTGGCTATGATATCCTCGTAGCTTTCGGGGAAGGTATAGCCCAATACAAGGATTGGTTTCTCTATACCGTTGTTCCTCAGGATCATGGCTTCCTCATCGGTTGCCACGGCAAAGCCCCACAGATAATCAAGGTCTTCGATCCATCTTGATACAGCCACCGCACCGTGCCCGTAGGCATCGGACTTTACGACAGCGAGCATTTTTGTTCCCGTCTTAAGATTACGGTGCATGCTCTCCATATTGAATCTTATCGCATCAAGGTCGACCTGCATGTATAAGCGTTTATTCTCTTTCATTATCCTCTTTCCTCCGGTACCTGTGAGAAGTCGCTATATCAGTGTGAATGGCTTATCTTATGTATTTAATGATATCTCCCGCTAACATATGATCCGCTCCCAGCTTGGCACAGGCTTCGTCTCCCGCCCTGCCGTGAAGGGCACATCCTAAAGCCGCGGACATAAAGCTGTCAGCGCACCTTCCTCTTATGGATGCTATCATCCCGGTCAGTACATCGCCTGAGCCTGCCGTAGCCATGCCGTTGTTTCCGTTCGTATTTATTATCACATCTCCCTTCGGAGAAGCAATTATGGTACGCGCGTCCTTAAGGACCGTGATCACTCCGTAGGATTTGGAGAAATCTCTTGCGGTTGAGATAAGATGAGCCGAGATCTCCTCTACTTCAATGCCGGTAAGCCTTGCCATCTCCCCGAGATGCGGTGTCACAATTATATCGGCGGTAGCATCGGCAAGCATATCAACCTCAGCCGATATAAGGTTCAGCGCATCGGCGTCAAGTATCAGCGGTACATCGGAGTTACCGAGCACATATTTAAGTATATCCCTTGCGGAATCAGATCTGGAAAGCCCCGGTCCCACTGCTATCGCATCGCACCAGTCTATGGCATCCTTGAGCAGAGACTCTTCCATGTGCTCATCGTAGGTTGTGACTATGGCCTCAGGAAGCGCGGTCTGCACTATCTGTCTGTTGCTTTCATCGGTATATACACGTACCATTCCGGAACCTGATCTCATCGCAGCCTCCGCACACAGTATGGCAGCTCCCGCCATCCCTTTTGATCCGGCTATGATCAGTATCTTCCCGTAGGATCCCTTATTTGTATATGGCTGTCTGGGAGGAAGAGATATCTCCCTGTCATGGAAGATATGGATATCGGCATCTTTTTCCATAGCGGAAACCGGTATCCCGATATCCTTGAGAGTGACCTCTCCTGAGCAGATCGCTCCGGGAAACAGCAGATGTCCCGCCTTAAATGCTCCGAAGGCAACCGTACGGTCGGCATTCACCGTGAGTCCCTGCTGGATCTGTCCGTTTGAGGCATCCACTCCGGTCGCGATATCAAGCGCCAGCACATAGGCTCCCAGTTCATGGGCTTTATTTATATAGGCCACTGCATCGGCAAAAGCTCCTTCGATCTTACGATTAAGCGAAATGCCGAATACAGCGTCGATGATCACATCATAGACCTCATCAGGAAGGGTATCCTTTATCTTTACCTGCGGATAGATTTTCTCCAGCAGCTCAAGCTGAGTATTGAGTCCTCCACTTCTTTTGTCTTTATCTCCCAGCAGGACAACATCCGGGTATATATCCCTCTCGGAAAGTATACGTGCCAGAGCCACACCGTCCCCGCCGTTGTTTCCCGGTCCGCATATGATCAGAAAGCTCAGTCCCTCTACATCCGCGGCCTCATCCAACACCTGATAGGCCGCGATAGCAGCCCGCTCCATCAGGACCTCCTGTTTAAGTCCTATCTCCTCCTGGGTATATCTGTCCGCTTCCTGCATTTTCTGAGCCGTAAGTACCGGTATCATAGTCAATTACCTCCTGAAATCCTCTGTTCAGCCCGCTCTTT
>CACZRA010000128.1 GCA_902783395.1 uncultured Lachnospiraceae bacterium | reverse complement strand
TGATAAAAGGGGAGCTGACGGCATGGTTTGAGGATAACCTTGGACTGAGGGATATCTATCTGACCATAAGCGGCGTACTGAATTATAACCTTCTGCACAGGGCAAAGACCCCCAAGGTGGAGATAGGAAGGAACGGTTTTCTTTATCTTGCCGATGAAGGGAATCTTGAGATGGATGTCAAAAGCTCTCAGGAGTTCATTGAGAAGCTTCCCCGATACGGGGCTGCCCAGCAGGGCATATCCGACAAGCTTAAAGCTCAGGGGATAGACTATGTGTTTATGATCGCTCCGGGAAAGCCTTCTGTTTACCCCGAATTCATAGCAAGCAGTGATCATGAGGCAGGGAAGACCATAGGAGATGCGATGCATGAATATCTGGCGGAGAATACAGATGTTCATGTATTCTGGCCGAAGGATCTCCTTACAGAGGCTAAGGCTAATGCCGACGGAGAGCTGATCTACCTGAAGACGGATACCCATTGGACAACCTATGGGAGGAATATAGCATACCGTGATCTGATCGCTTCCCTGGGGGAATGGGGGATGACCGGTACAGAGCCTGCCGGGGTCAGGTTTTATCCGTCTGAGGAGCCTTTTTTCGGAGATCTGTCCAATATGATGGGACCCGTTACTTTCAGCGGTAAGAAGCTGGAGGAAGAGGTGTTCACGGACTGGGAGGTGACAGCGCCCAAGGCTGAACCCTTGGAACAGGGCGAGACCTATGAGGAGTTTCAGAGACTGCTTAGGGAAAAGAAAGTTTATAACCCGGAGCTCTGTGCAATGTTCCATAATGATGCAGTACCTGAAAAGAGGGCGTTGATATTTGGAGATTCGATGGTAGGGATATGCCTTCTCCCGGAGCTTGCAGAGAACTTTTCGGATATGGCTTTCGTATGGAGCTACGGTCTCGACCAGGATTTCATAGATCTTCTTCAGCCGGATCTCGTTATATCGGAATACGGAGAGCGGGAGCTTAAGCTCAGGCTTGACGGGATAAAGGATTTTTGATATGTCGTTTGTTTCCCTTGAATTTATCTTCATTTTCTTTCCGTTATGTGTAGGCGGATATTACCTCTTCCCAAAGAAGTTCAGGAATTTCTTCCTTCTGGCGGCGTCACTTATTTTTTATGCTTCGGGAGAACCAAGGAGGATATATGTCCTTATCGTCAGCATAACCGTGAACTATGTGTTCGGACTGCTGCTTGCAAAGAAATACCGTAAGAACAGTATTAGGGCCGCGATCCTTGTTTTGTCCATATTATTCAATGCAGGACTGCTTTTCGGATATAAGGCGCTGATGTATATGTACGGGATGGAGAATGTCATCATGCCTTTGGGACTGTCATTCTATACCTTCAGAACCATATCCTACTGCCTCGATATTTATTGGGACATGGTGCCGGCAAACAGAAATATAGCTGACCAGGCTCTCTATATTTCATTCTTTCCGCAGATATCAATGGGACCCATCAGCAGGTATTCGGATTTCTTAAAAGATATCAATAACAGAGGTTTTGACGCTGAGAGCTTTTATTCGGGAATGCGGAGGATCACACTCGGATTGTTCAAGAAGCTCATTATCGCCGATTCCCTGCTTCCGCTTATCAGCCTGAGCTTCGGGATGGAGCCCTCTTCGAGGAGTATGACTCTTGCCTGGCTCGGACTTATCGCGTATCTTATACAGCTTTATTTTGATTTTATGGGTTATACGGACATAGCGATAGGGATAGGCGGGTTGTTCGGGTTCAAGCTGCCGGAAAACTTTAATTATCCGTATGCATCAACATCCATAACGGAATACTGGAGCAGATGGCATATCACGCTTGGAGAATGGGCGAGGTGCTATATATATACGCCCGTATTCAGAGCCTGTCAGGGGAGTAAGCTGACTCAGTTTTCATGCTACATGCTGGCATCCTTCTGCGTATGGCTTTTCATAGGGACATGGCACGGGCTCGGAAAAGCAAGCATGCTTGTATTTATTGTTCATGGCTTTTATTATTACATAATAATAGCCGGTGAGAGACTGATAAATGATGCAAGAAAGGCAAGACGGAAAAAAAGGGGGCTGAAGAAGAAACCGAAATCTCCGGCCGAAAAAATCGGATCACATGCTTTCGTTATAGCAGCCTTGCTTTTCGGACAGCTGCTCTTTAACTGTGACAGCATGGGGCAGTACGGTAATTATGTATTATGCTTATTCGGTCTGGCTGGAAACACCTTTTCCCAGACCGAGACATTGTTTTACCTTAAACAGGATGCTATTCCGCTGACAGCGGGGATCATCTTTTCATTCCCGGTCGTGCCGCTTGCCGTGAAAAAATTGAAAGCGTCAGGGATGGATGGAGTATTGCGGACTGTAACTCCTGTAATATATCTGTTGATGCTTGTGGCATCGCTCGCCTTTGCTTTTACGAGTACCTACAAGAGCTTTGTGTATTTTCAGTTCTGAGAGGAATTAAGAAATGAAAGAAAGATTCAGGGATAAATATCTGAGGGATATCGGGATACTTGATATTGCCGTGGCAGTCCAGGTGCTATTCATCGCATTTCAGAATCTTTTTACGATAAGGGATGTGCTGGATAATGATATGTCCAAGCTTTTCGTACATATAGCGGAGATGTGGAAGCATAAAAACATCTTTATCGCCGACTGGCTGTATGAGGATCTGGAGCTGGGGTTTTCTTCCGTATTTGCTTTTTTTATATATGGGATTACAAAAAACATATATTTTTCCTTCGGATTGGCGAGCATTATCTTTCTCCTGATCTATCTGTATGTGATCAGTGAATTTCTGGGGACTGCGGGGTTTGGCCGTGAGGAGAAGAGATTCGCCATGCTCGTATTCATGGTGCCGTATTCCTACGGGCAGCTTATGTACACCCATATGATGTTTTTTTCGGCAAGCTATTACTGTATCAAGGTTCTGGTTCCGCTGACAGCGTTCACTGTCCTCGTGGCCGGGAAGGGTTATATCAGGAAGCATATCCCGCTTATGGTGCTGTATTTCTTTTTGCTTTTTGTGACATCGGCTTCGACAGGGACATACGTTTTTATTACAGGCCTTGTGCCTCTGTTCGGTACCTATGTATTCGTGGGCTGTCCCAGGGACAAAGAAAAGACGTTGTTTGTGATCGCGTCAGTTGTGGATGCCGTGGTGGGAGTGGCAGCATCGATCCTGGCTCCTGTAAGCTATGCAATATACACATCAGAGATAATCACATCAGACAGCCTGCATGATGTCTGTGTTTCGCTTGTCACCTGCTTCTTTGAGATGATGGGGGGCTTCCCGGATGACGTTGATCCGGTTTTTACGGCCACGGGCGTCGCCTGCCTGTTAAGAAGCCTTTTCAGTGTTTTGTTTCTCATGTTTACGGCAGCATATTTTGTGAGAGGATTGCGGGCCGTACGCAAAAAGCCGGAGTGTCCGCGGGATGTGATGGCGGTATATGCCGTCATGCTTGCCGTATGTAATCTTTTCATAGTCATAATGACGGGACTTACGGGACACACCAGATATATTCTGATCTCTCTATGCCCATTGCTTTTCATCTTTGCTGCCGAGCTATATGAGAAGATATACAGGGGCAGAGAGAAATTTGTTCAGTTCAGCATGCTTACGTCTTTCTTTATCATGCTGCTGCTCTCGGATCTTAATATGGCTTACGGGAATCCTTATCCTTATTACAGGAATGACAGCGCAAAATATGATAATCTGCAGGCCATACTGGATGAGTATCCGGAAAAGAATGTGGTATTTCTTAATGATATGGGTACAACGGAGATCATGAGGGCAAGGAATATAGACAATGACAGAATATTCCTTACATACGCCGCTGAGGGGGCGACGGATTTCGGGGAGGGGTATGTAGTGACGGATTATTACAGATCCCTGACAGAGCCGGACTGCATAAGTGATGATCATCTTCTTGTCGTAAATGACTACTGGGGAAGCATAGATGACCTTCCGGAGGATAAAAGAGAGGGTTTTGCCGAGACCGGAAGATATCAGAATTATATTGTATACAATAGACAGTAATGACACTGTAAAAGGCGCGAAACAAGGAAGCAAGATTATGACACATATACCGGTACAAT
>CACZRA010000127.1 GCA_902783395.1 uncultured Lachnospiraceae bacterium | reverse complement strand
CTTTACTGTATATGTTGATCGGATAATCCATATAATTCTTTAATCCGTAGTTGTTATTTGTAAGCAGCGAAACTATTTCCTCGCTCTTTACAGTCCAGAAACTGATCGTACCTGTAAAAACGGTAATAGATGAAAAGATCACAAAAGCGGAGATCATGTTAACGGAGTAAAGAAGAATAGCCGCCGGATCCCAGGAGACAGACAGTTTTGACATGCTGTATATCCAGAAAAACACAGATAATGCAAGCCTCGGGATAAAGGTATATTGAAACTGCTGTAAAACCATATAGAGCATAGGGCCGATCGGTCTTGTAAGATACAGATCGAACTTACCGGTGCGGATGAGCTGCCCCATATCCTTCATCGGACTCCAGAAAAAGAAACAGCGCAGGCTGTAGGACAGCCAGCTGGTCGTAAACATGAAAAGCACTTCGTTTTGTGTCCATCCGGCAATGTTGTCGAAATTATGGAATATAACCATAAATCCCGCAAAGTAAACGCCTATCTGGATCGTGTTAGCGATCAGCTCGAATACAAGAGAGAAGTGGTAGGCCAGTTTCCCTTTCATATATATGATCACAAAGTGTCTGTACATTCTTAATAGATACATAGGTTAACCTCCCTGTACAACGAGTTTATTTTTTCCAACCACCCAGGTTAATTCTGATAACAGAAACAGGATGACCAGCCAGATAAGCTGAACCCGGATAGCAGACATAATATCTGCCTTATCCATTGAAGTCGTAATTATCGTTACCGGTATGGCATAGATGGCACGGAACGGAAGAAACAAATTTATCTTCGACAGCAGATCGGGAAACATCTGGGCCGGTATCCATGAACCCGAAAGCAGCTTGTATATGGCAGCGAGGAGCATATTGAGCGGCCATGTAACGATAAGCCAGAATGCCATCAGCCCAATGATCAGCGAGTATAAAAACTGGATCATATACGCAAGAAGAACGGAGATGATCCCATATATGAGCTGTCCCCTGCAGATCAACGGTTTTTTGTAGAATGCTGCTGCAGCTATACTTAATGGAATGGCATATAATACAAGACGGACGCAGCTTACTCCGAGGTGCTTTGAAAAGATCATTGCCTTGTAGTCCACCGGCCTTATCAGCTGATTTGCCACATCCCCCGACTGGATCTGCTGATTGATCCAGCCTATAACATCACATTCCATAAAGGTGGAGATTATTGTCGCAATGATGATATAGCGGATCGTATCATCGTGACTGAGCGGGATGCTTTTACCCGCGTTTGAGGAGAACAGGGCATTCCATAAGGCAAACTGCATATACAGATAGACGATCTTTGCCAGGAAGCTTGCCCAGACGGAGTTTAAGTACGCTGTATGTTCTTTTATTCCTATCAGGGATAGATCCAGGTATTTACGCATATTTTCTTTCTCCGGCCAAATAGATCTTCTTTATGATCTCTTCAAGATCGGTTGTCTGATATCTGTCTTTCAGATCAGGGAGCGTTCCATCATATATGAGAACGCCTTTATCAATGATTATTATCTTTTCACACAGCGTTTCGATATCCGAAACATCGTGGGTGGTGAGGATGATCGTGGTATGCCTTTCTTCATTGATCTTTTTGATAAAGTTCCGGATACGTTCTTTGGAAAGCACATCTATTCCGATCGTGGGTTCATCCAGAAAAAGGATGTCAGGATCATAGATCAGTGATGCGGCAAGATCAGCCTTCATCCTCTGCCCGAGGCTTAAGAGTCTCGGGGGCTGACTGATAAACTCATCTATTCCGAGGATATCTGAAAACATTTCCATATTTCGTTTATATGCCGCGTCGGGAACACGGTACATATCCTTAAACAGTTTCAAGGTATCCAGTACGGGAATGTCCCAGCAAAGGACGCTCTTCTGCCCGAAAACCACACCTGTTTTCATCATGATCTGCTTCCTGTTCTTTTTGAAGCTGAGACCATCTATGGAAACAGAACCGCGATCGGGAATAAGGATCCCGGTCATCATCTTTATTGTAGTGGATTTTCCGGCTCCGTTGGGACCGATGAATCCGACGATCTCTCCGGTGGGAATGGAAAAGGATATATTATCTACGGCGGTTTTCGTCTGTCTTTTTTTCAGCTTATAAATTTTTGTAAGATTATTGGCTTCAAGGCTCATGAACGTTTCTCCATCTAAACTTGTATTTTTTTCCTGTCAGTCATATAATACCGTCAGAAGACGTATCAGTAAAATTGAAATAAATGATAACAACAATCGATTATTATGATACAGGGCCGATATGAATAACTCGCAGTTAGAGACATTTTTGAAGCTTGTTGAAACAAAGAGCTTTACAGCTACAGCAAATATGCTGGGTTATGCCCAGTCAACGGTAACTACCCAGATAAAGCAGCTGGAGGAGGAGCTTGGCTGCCTTCTTTTTGATCGTTTGGGGAAGAGGCTTGTCGTTACGTCAGAAGGAGAAAAACTGATCGTTTATGCACAGCAGATGCTGAAACTTCAAAGAGAGATCCTTATGGAAGTTTCTGCGGCAAATATCCCCTCGGGCATCATAAAACTTGGAGTGTCGGAATCTTTTTGTTATAACCGTCTTCCCGAAAGACTTATGGAGTATAAAAAGGAATATCCTGGAATGGATATACAGCTTCAGTTTATAGAACATGACACTTTTCCTGCTCTGTTAAAGAACGGGGCACTGGATCTGGTCTATACGCTGAATCCTGTCATAGAGAACCCGGAGCTGAAAATGATACACAAGGAAAAAGAAACATTGGCGTTTTTCGCAAGTCCGGATCATCCTGTCGCAAAAAAGAAGAGGGTTAAAGAGAAGGATCTGGAAGGCGTCCCTCTTTTACTGACATCTCATAACTGCAGCTTCAGGCACATGTTGCTTCAGGATTTCATGGATCATCAGATCACGCCAAAGATTGAACTGGAAACAAGCAGTAAGGAAATATTAAAGCAATTTGCCATTAACGGACTCGGGGTAGCATTTATGCCATCCATGGTGGCGGCAGAGGAGGATAAAAAAGGTATATTGAAAAAGATAGACTGGGCAGGTGATGATTTTCCTATATATTCGCAGGTATTTATTCACAAAGACAAACACCTGAACACAGCTATGAATGATCTGATAAAACTGATAAGTGAGGATAATTGAAAGTGAATGTTAATATTTATAGGCTATCTCAGGCGATCTCAACGATCCTGACTGTCATATTGCTTACGGGATGCGGTGGAGAAGGACAGGTGATGGACGGAGACGGGATGTTCCAGAAATTTGAATATACTCAGATATCACAGGATGAGGCGAAACAGATGATGGAAAAAGACGACGGTCATGTGATCGTGGATGTACGCAGGGCAGATGAGTATGCAGAGGGGCATATTCCCGGAGCCATACTTATCCCAAATGAGAGCATTGAAAACGATCCTCCGGAAGAACTGCCGGATCCTGATCAGATAATACTCGTATACTGCCGAACTGGAAGACGCAGCAAAGAAGCATCGCAGAAACTGGCGGATATGGGATATTCTCATGTGTACGAGTTTGGCGGGATCATAGACTGGACAGGTGAAGTGGTCACAGAAGAAGATATGACACCTAACGCTTTTGTATCTGTAAGAGTAGGAGACAACGTCTTTTCCGTCGATCTTGATGGAAATACATCAGCGGATGCGTTCCTTGATAAACTCAGATCTGAGGATCTGAAGATAGAAATGCATGATTACGGCGGTTTCGAAAAAGCAGGAGACCTTCCGTGGGAGCTTCCGACAAATGATGAGGAGATAACCACGGCGCCCGGAGATCTGATACTGTATCAAGGTAATAAGATCACCATATATTATGATGAGAATACATGGAACTTTACAAAACTGGGCAGGATTAACGGAACGCCGGAAGAGATAAAAGAAGTATTTGGCGGAGAGGATGATATTACAGCAGAATTCTTTTTGGAGTGGACGGAGTAGATATTTGCCTATAGAATTTGAACTATGCCTATGATAAAGCGCAAAGAATTGACACTGAACCGATGAAGGGAGGAAGAAATATGGTCAAGGTATATTGCTATTCAAAATGTTCGACATGTAAAAAGGCTTTGAAGTGGTTGGATGACAACAAGATCGATTATATGCTGATAGATATAAAAGAAGATCATCCGGATGAGAAAACTCTCCGGGAGTATCATAAGAAGAGCGGTCTGCCGCTTCGCAGGTTCTTTAATACCAGCGGGCAGCTTTACCGGGAAATGGAACTGTCAAAGAAGCTTCCGGAGATGAGTGAGGATGAGATGTTTAAGCTTCTGGCATCAGACGGGATGCTGGTGAAGAGGCCGCTGCTTGTCACAGAGAATACTGTGCTGACCGGCTTCAGGGAGGCTGACTGGAGGGAAGCGTTATGAGCAGATTAAAAGAACTACGGAAATATGTGGACGCAGAACTGAATAAGATGGAGGATGCGGATAAAAGGACAGCAGACTGACTGGTGATATGATCGACTGGATAGTAAAGCGACTTATTATATCATTTGATGATGCACAAATTCAGAACCGGGGTTATAATAGTTTATCATGAATGAAAGAATAATTAAGATCATAACTGCATTGTCTGTTCTGTTGATGCTGGCGTTCATTTCTTTATTGTTGGATACTGATAGCGCTTATGCATCGGAGTTTGATATTAAACCCATGCAGGGAAAGACTATGTACTGTGTCGGAGATTCGATAACTCTTTCGATCGGGGGAAGCAAGGACATAAGCGGCCGGTACATCAGCTTCTCGGATTATCTGGGGCAGTATTCCGGTGCAACTGTAATTAATTCCAGCTTTGAAGGTGTGCAGATCGGTGATTACGGAATTAATAACTGTATTATGCAGAGACTTTACTGTATTCCCGCTGATACCTCCGTGATAGTTTTCTGGGCGGGAGCAGATGATTTCATCTGGGGGACGCCCATGAATTACGGGAGGTATAAGGATGATGTGGATTTTGCGTTCTCCTATATGAAGAATGCCTTTCCTAACTCAAAGATCATTATCGTCACAACATATAAAAACCGTTCTGAGGTAATCTGTACGAACAGGGGAGCAACTTTTGCACAATTCATGCAGTATCAGGTTGATGCGGCTTCCCGGTATGGCTTCTCTGTCGTTGATTTTTATAATATGGGATTAAGTCCGCTGAAAACACCGGAGTATTTTGCGGATGATATTCACCCGAATGATGCGGGAAACAGGCTGATAGCTGATATCATATATAAGAAAATACTGGAATAACCTGCACGTTCTCTGCATCTGCCAAGATTCTTTGTTGTAAGAAGACCCCGGAACAGATCATGTCCGGGGTCGTTAAATATACTAATGTAAATTACTTCTTGCTTGCAGGATTATTTAGTCATTTCCTGTATCTTCGACAGTTTCTTTTCAAGTTCCCTGACCCTGGCCTTAAGAGCCTTGATCTCCTCCTTCTGCTTATCATCTTTAGCTGTCTTTGCAGATGATGTCTTCGTGGCTGTCTTTTTCTTTGTATCTGCTTTAGCAGCCGATACTGCCTTTTTAGCAACTGCAGCTGCCGCTGCTCCCTTGACCGCTTTCTTTGCGACTGTCTTTGTTGCCGTCTTTGCCGCTTTGGTCGCTGCAACCTTCTTTACTACCGGTGCTGCTTTCTTTGCGGCTGCCGTAGCTTTTTTAGCTGCCGATACTGCCTTTGTAGTTTTCTTAGCTGCCATCCTTTATTCTCCTTGTAGATTACTTCTTGTTTACGAGATCCTTAAGAGCCTTGCCGGCCTTGAACTTAGGAGCCTTTGATGCAGCGATCTTGATAGCCTCGCCTGTCTGAGGGTTCTTACCTGTCCTTGCTGCCCTCTTTGCTACCTCGAATGTACCGAAGCCTACGAGCTGGATCTTGTCGCCCTTCTTAAGCTGTGCACCTACGGTATCCGTGAAAGCCTTAAGTGCTGCCTCAGCATCCTTCTTTGAAAGATCAGCCTTCTTAGCCATTGCCTCTACTAATTCTGTCTTGTTCATGTTGATTCCTCTCCTTTATTTCTGCCCCAAAACGGGGATAATATGTAACAACGTGCGGTATTATATCACGATACGCTGGCAGGCGCAAAGTTTTTCCCTGAAATATAGCAGGTGCCCAAAAACGTCCAAAGGGACGTTTTTGATATATCACGATACGCTGGCAGGCGCAAAGTGTTTTACTATGTTGCTATCCAGCTAAAAGGTCGCTTCTAAAGCGACCGTATTCTAAATCACTTAACGTATAATGGCCTCAACATCTACGGAGCACCATGGAAGCAGCATCACAGATGCAAAAGAAAAGGAGGATGACCATTATGCGTAAAGGGTTGACAGAAATCGTTTTTATTCTTGACAGGAGCGGGTCCATGTCCGGGCTTGAAGCGGATACTATAGGCGGATACAATTCCATGCTTGATAAGCAGAAGAAGGAAGAGGGAGAGGCAGTGATGTCCACGGTACTGTTTGATGACCGGGCAGATGTCCTTTATGACAGGAAATCTATAGTTGATATCAAGCCTATCACGGAAAAAGAGTATTATGTCAGGGGATGCACGGCTCTTCTGGATGCTGTCGGCGGGGCGATCCATCACATAGGGCAGGTACAGAAGGAGCTTCCCGAAGAAGAGAAGCCGGAAAAGACTCTGTTTATAATAACGACTGACGGAATGGAGAATGCCAGCAAGCAGTACTCCTATGATAAGGTCAGAAAGATGGTCGAGAAGAAGAAAAAGAAAAAGGGCTGGGAGTTCATATTTCTCGGAGCAAATATTGATGCCATAGATGTAGCCGGGAGATTTGGAGTTGCCGCGAACAGGGCAGTACGATACGAGAATGATGCAGATGGAGCCGAGCTTAACTACGGGGTGATGTCGAAGATGGTAAGTCTTGCGAGAAGATCCGGGTCGGCAGCAGATATGACGCAGGCGTTTGAGACAGATGAAAGCCTGGATGAGATCAGGGAAGATTATGAGGAATATGTACAATTCTCGCAGATCGATACCACAGTCCCTGATTACAGGAAAGTGAATCTTGCAGAGATAGAGACTGCATTGCCGGAAATGACAGAAAGGCTCAGGAACATGATGAAGATGCTGTACGGGCTTGACGGTGAGAGCAGGCACACATATGAAGAAGTAGCCAGGGCTTTCAATACAACAGACGGAAGGGTACGTCAGAATGAATCAAAGGCTAAGAGAATAGCTAAAATGGCAGCTAAAGGGGTGAAATAAGGGAGGATACTATCATGGGAATAACAGGAGCAGTACTGGGAGATATAGCAGGATCACAGTATGAATTCGACAGGCCGAAGGATCTGGACTGGAAGAGCTGTGAGCTTTATACAGAGAAATGCATGTTCACGGATGATTCTGTAATGAGCCTTGCGATAAAGAGCGCGGTAGATAACGGGTTTGATTATCAGGATGAGATGAGGCGGATAGGAGCCATGTACCCTGACTGCGGGTACGGCGGACATTTCTACCAGTGGATATTCTGCGAAGAACCAAGGCCTTACAACAGCTTCGGGAATGGGTCCGCTATGAGGGTTTCTTATATTGGTGAGCATTTTGATGATCCTGATGAAGTGATAAGGGAGGCGGAGAGGACAGCTGCTGTTTCCCATAACCATCCGGAGGGGATCAAGGGAGCAGTGACGACCGCTGTATGCATATGGATGGCGAGACATGGAAAGTCGAAGGATGAGATATATGACTATGTGATATCACAGTATCCGTCGGATAAATATAAGTTCAGCATTGATAAGGATATCTGGTATCTCCGGGAGCATTATTCCTGGGATGTGACCTGCATGACCAGCGTGCCGGTGGCTATGAGGTGCTTTTATGAGAGCGATTCATATATCAGCTTTATCCGGAATGTATTCAGCCTGGAATGTGATTGCGATACGCTCTGTGCCATAGGCGGAGCGGTTGCCGAGGAGTTCTATAGCGGCACCGGACTTAAGGATGATGAGATACTGAGGCATTATCTGGACGACAGATTATACAGTATTTGGAAAGGCGGCAGGGGCTTTAATAATGGAAGATGATTATGCGCCTGCCGGAGTATATGATAAAATACAGGGATAAGAAGCCTACGGCATATGTTCTGATCGGGTTGATGAGTAAAGGGAGGCGTCACTGTGGCGTTTAAGATCGTTCGTAACGATATTACGAAAATGAATACGGAAGCCATTGTGAATACAGCAAATGACCATCCTACGGTCGGGACAGGATGCGACAGTGCTGTTTATAAAGCGGCAGGGTACGATGAGCTTCTGGCATACAGAATGGAAAAGATCGGGGTCGTACCCGAGGGAGACGCGTTTATCACTCCCGGATTTAATCTGCAGGCGGAGTATATTATCCATGCTGTGAGTCCGTTATACATGGGAGGCAGCGAGGGCGAGGAGGAGAAGCTCCGCTCGTGCTACAGGAAGAGCCTGCAGCTGGCAAAGGAATATGGGATAAGGTCGGTAGCTTTTCCGCTGATCTCCACAGGAGGATTCGGATATCCGAAGGAAGAGGGTATGCGGATCGCCGTGGATGAGATCAATGCATTCCTTCTGAATAATGAGATGGAAATCTGCCTGGTGGTGTTTGATGATAAGGCAAAGTCGCTGGGGCAGAGGATCTATCCTGAACTGGAAGAGTACATTGACCAGAACTATGTTGAGAAAAGAAAATGGGAAGAGTACGGCGTAGGAAGGACGTGGGAAGCGCCGGCTATGATGGGTGCCATGGCTATGGCACCCATAGAGGATGCGGATGCGGATATCGACTTCGAGGAAGTACATGAGAGCAAGCTTGAAGAACGCATGCGTCATATTTCCGATACATTCTCCCAGTATCTGATGTATCTGATCCGGAACAAAAAAATGGAGAATGCGGAGGTTTACAAAAGGGCGATCGTTGACAAAAAGATCTTTTCCAAGATCAAGAATAACGTGGATTACCATCCTCAGAAGCTGACGGCGCTATGCCTGTGTGTGGGAGCAAAGTTGAATCTGGATGAGTCGAAGGATCTGCTGGCAAGAGCAGGATATGCGCTTTCGCCGTGCGACAAGACGGACATCATATTCTCTTATTTTATCGAGAATGAGATATATGACATGATAGAGCTTGATATCCAGCTGGAAGAGCACGGGCTGCCCTGCATCATTTCTTAGGAATTTGATTTATTCTGGGCAAAATGCTAAGATTACAACTGATAAACAAGGGAAACAAAGGCGTTTCATCCATACCGGGTGGAACGCTTTTTTTGTACAATTTGTCAGGGGGGATTCAGTATGGCGGCATTCGACAGGATAAAGAGCGGGATACCGGAGATGGATAAGGCTGTTGATAATATAAGGCTCGGAGATAACGTGGTATGGCGTGTCACGGAGCTGTCACAGTTTAAGATCTTTATGGAACCCTATGTAAAACAGGCGATCGAGGATAAGCGGAATATAATCTATTTCAGGTTTGCAAGCCACGAGCCGCTGATAGAGGAACGCCCGGAGATAAAGACTGTGCATATACCGCTGTCGCACAGATTTGAGAATTTCACTGTGGATGTCCACAACGTGATAGAAAAAGAGGGAAAGGATGCATTTTATGTCTTCGACTGTCTGTCGGAGCTCCAGACGGCATGGGCAACGGATCTTATGATGGGAAACTTTTTCAGGGTAACCTGTCCGTTCCTGTTTATTCTGGATACGGTCGCTTTCTTCCCGATAATACGTGGGAAACATTCCGTACAGGCAGTGAATAAGATCCTGAACACAACACAGCTTTTCTTTGATGTGTATTCGGATAATAAGAATATCTATGTCCGTCCGGAAAAGGTCTGGAACCGGAACTCGGAAACGATGTTCCTGCCCCATACATATGATCCCGGGAGCGGGGAGTTCCGTCCGATCCTTGACGGGGTACGGTCAAGCAGATTCTATCAGGCGCTCGGCCAGGCGCAGCGGTCTTCTGAGGAACAGTACTCAGACTCCTGGGACAGGTATTTCAACAGGGTTAAGCTTCTTAAAGAAAACGGCATGGATATATCCGAGGAATGCACGCAGATGTGTCACATAATGATGACACGGGACGATAAGATGAGGAAGATGGTAAAGAAGCATTTCACCCCCGAGGACTATTTTGCCGTAAGGGATCACATGATCGGTACGGGGATGATAGGCGGCAAGGCCTGCGGCATGCTCCTTGCAAGAGCTATAATCCGGAATAAGGAAGAGGATATCGCAGACGTGCTTGAACCGCATGATTCCTTTTACGTCGGATCGGATATGTACTATACATACATCGTTGACAATAATCTCTGGGATACAAGGATCCGCCAGAGGACGGAGGAAGGATATTTTGATCTTGCGAAGGAATTTGCTGACAGGATAATGGCCGGAACTTTTTCCGAGGCAATGCGCGATCAGTTTGTCAGGATCATCGAGTATTACGGACAGGATCCATATATCATCCGTTCAAGCAGCATACTGGAGGATGGCTTCGGGAACGCTTTCGCAGGAAAGTATGAATCGGTATTCTGTGGGAACAGGGGCACGTTGGAAGAGCGTCTGGATGAATTTGAGCATGCGATAAAGGTCGTGTATGCCAGCTCAATGAGCCTGTCTGCGCTTGATTACCGCAAGAGGCGCGGGCTTGATAAGCGGGATGAACAGATGGCGCTCCTTATACAGAGGGTCTCGGGTTCGTACTATGGCTCACACTATATGCCCTGCGCTGCAGGGGTCGGTTATTCATACAGTCCTTACAGGATAATGAAGGATACCGATCCTGCCGCAGGT